>JBDRFW010000212.1:0-10711 GCA_043818415.1 Chloroflexota bacterium
CATCGCCCTCAGCCTGGCCACGATGCCCGGAAGCACCGCCAGGACACGGTCGACCTCTTCTTCCATGGTCCCCCGTCCCATGGTAAAGCGCAGCGAGCCGCGGGCCAGCGCGGGGGGGCAACCGGTGGCCAGCAGCACGTGGGACGCCTCCAGGCTCCCGGAGCTGCACGCTGAGCCGGTGGAAGCACAGATTCCTTCCAGGTCGAGGTTGAGCAGTATCGACTCCCCTTCCACGAAATCGACGCTCACGTTGACGTTGTTGGGCAGCCGCCGGTCCGGATGGCCGTTGAGGCTGGTATTATCGATGCTTTCCAGGATGCCGGAGATGAGCTTGTTTCTAATCCCGGTCAACCGGAGCGCTTCGCACTCCAGCTCCTGCCGGGTAATCTCGGCGGCTTTGCCCAGCCCGACGATGCCGGGAACGTTCTCGGTGCCGGCCCGCCGCCCTTTCTCCTGCTCGCCGCCGTGCAGGAAAGAGGCCAGCCCGGTCCCTTTGCGGATATAGAGCGCCCCGATGCCCTTGGGACCGTAAAGCTTGTGGGCGGACATCGAGAGCAGGTCCACCCCGATCTTATCGACATCCACCGGGATGTGCCCGACCGTCTGCACGGCGTCGGTGTGTAAGTAGACGCCGGCTTCACGCGTGATTTTACTGATTTCCTCCAGCGGCTGGATACTGCCGACCTCATTGTTGGCGTGCATGACGGATACTATCAGCGTCTTGGGGGTGATGGCCTTCCGCACGTCGTCGGGGTCGACCAGGCCGTACTTGTCCACGGGGAGGTAGGTGACCTCGAACCCCCTGGTCTCCAGGAACTTGCAGGTCTCCAGCACGGCGTGGTGCTCGATGACGGAGGTGATGATATGGTTGCCCCGGTCCTCGTTGGCAAAGGCCACGCCGCAGAGCGCGTAGTTATCGCTCTCCGTGCCGCCGCTGGTGAAACATATCTCTTCGTCACCCGCGCCGATGAGCGTGGCCACGCTGGTCCGGGCCTCCTCGACGGCCCCCCTGGCCTCCTGCCCGTAGGAATAGATGGTGGAGGGATTGCCGAAGTTCTCCGTGAAGTAGGGGACCATGGCCGCGACGACGTCGGGGTGGGTAGGCGTCGTGGCCGCGTAGTCAAGGTATATCCTGCGCATCACTCACCTTTGTTACCGTCAGCCGGGCCGGTATCCGGGGCGGGGTCCATCTCCAGGACCGCCCCGCCCCGGACCTCACTATCCTTCTCCGCGTACTTTATCTTATCGTGCCCGGTCTCATTCCACTATCGGGCGGTCTTCCAGGTTCTTGAAGGTTATGCCCGATTCCACGCCGGGCAGGGGTGCCACCGCCTCGGTCAGGGTGAACTCACCCTGTTTTATCCAGCGTTTCAGGGTCTGGGCGATTTCCACCGCCCGGGGGTAGCTGGACAGCGATGCCGTGGGCACGTCCTTGCCCTGTACCTTTATTTTACCAGTTTTGAGCTGGGCGTAGCTGACCTCGCCGAGGCTATCCGGTTTCCGCTGCGGGTAGGCCTCGGAATAGTCCACGATGGGCGCCAGGATATCCGCGTCCGTCACCGTGGTGTAGCGCAGGACTTCTTCGGAGAGCACGGGGATGGGAAGACCTATACCCACGGCGAGGGTGGCGCCGTAGCCCTGCATGCTGACGCCGCGGAGCCACTGCGGCTTCATCAGCTTGAGGTCGCCGATGACGGCCAAAGTCCCGGCCGGTTTCCGGGGCACGCCGCCCTCGGTGCGGGGCACGCCGGGGTTGTGCTGGGTGCCCTGCCAGACGACATAGCCCGTCCCCCCGCCGAGGAATATCCTCGTCCCGATGCCGACGCTCTTGTAGAGCGGGTCGTTGAGCAGCGGGGAGAGCTGCCCGGCGCTGCAGTAGTTGGCGTTGCCCAGCTTCGGCTTGAGGACGCCCATGTAGGTGTATATCGTCTTATTGGAGAGGTTGACCGCCACGTTGTAGTTCTGGTAGGCGTTGCGGGGATTAAACAGCACGGCCTCGTTGACGTCCTTGAGGTTTATCAGGGTCTCCAGCTTTTTCCTCGGGTAGCAGTCCGTGCCATAGGCGGTGGCGACCAGCCGGATGTCCTTGCCGGCTACCAACTCTTCGATGACGTGGCCGCCGCCGTAAATGAACTCGCCGGGGTGTACCCGGTTCTTGGGGTCGTCATCGGGGAGGGCCGTGCAGCCAATCATGAGGTCCACGGCGGCAAACCCGGTATAGGCCGGCACGTCGTTGAGATAGACCCGGCCCCCGCCGAGCTTGATGCGCGGCTTGCTGTGCCCGACGTTCAGGTAGGCGCCGGAGGAACACATCGGGCCGAAGGTCCCGGTGGTGACCACGTCAACCTCCCGGGCGGCTTTGGCGATGCCCTTCTCCTTGACGATGTCCAGTATCTCTTCGGCGGTGACGACCACCGCCTGTCCCTTCTTTATCTTTTCGTTAATTTCTGAAATTGTTTTCATGCATTTATCACCTTTCCGGATTTTTTATTCCGGCCGGCCAGCCCTCGCGGGCACGCGCATGACCCATAGCATTGCCATCACCTCCTGTGGCAACGCCGCAACACGCGCCGGCCGGGACAGACTCCAGAAGGTTCTTTCGTCCGCGTCCAAGGGTAATCTGGTTTTTGGGGACCCGTCGCAATTCATGCTTACACTCCAACAAAGTAGTTTATCATGTTTGGGCGGTATCTGTCACAGGGGCTTGGCGCCGCTCGCCGCGCCCCGGGTGTGTCGACTCCGGATGGTCAGGTAAAGGAATGCCGCCGCCGCCACCACTATTCCCGCTATAGCCAGCACCTGCGCCTCCTGGAGTCCTCCCAGGAAGGCGTTCTCCTGCCGCACGAAGGTGAGGACGAAACGCACGATGGAGTAGTGCGCCAGGTAGGCCAGGAAGAGCGTGCCGCTGTGGTGGAAGTGGTGCCGGAAGCGGTAGACCAGCACCAGGGCCAGGCCGTTCCAGAGCTGCTCGTAGACGGGGTAGGGGTGCGTGGGCACCCCGATGAGGTGAGGGGGTATCAGGGCGCCGGGGTGGAGGTAGATGAAGCCCCAGGGCAGGCTGGTGGGCCCGCCGTAGGCGTCCCCGTTGACGATACACCCGAACCGGCCGATTATCTGGGCGGCCAGCAATGCCGGCACGAGGGCGTCCAGCAGGCCCCCCAGCGGAATGTGCTTGAGCCGGGAGTAGATGATGGTGACCACCCCGCCCCCGATGAGGGCGCCCCAGATGGCCAGGCCGCCCTGCTGGAACTGGAGTATCTGGAAGAGGTCCTGGCTGTAGTGGTCCCAGTGGTCGAGGACGTGGAAGAGCCGGGCGCCGATGACACCGGCTATCAGTACCAATGGTACCAGGCCGTACATCGGCTCCGTGGGGAGGCCCCTGGCTTTGGCCTCGCGGAAAGATATCACCACCGCCACCACTACGGCCGTCAGTATCGCCAGGCTGTACCAGCGCAGCTCAAACCCCCCTATCTGCACCAATACCGGGTTTATATCAATGACAATACCCCTCATTTTACCTCGCTCTGTTTATTTTCCCGAATCGGTTAGATGGTCGGCGGTGCCGCCGTCAGGTCCTGGAAGAGCCAGGTTGACAGGTAGCGTTCGCCCGTGTCCGGCAGGACGACGACGATGAGCTTGCCGGCATTCTCGGGTCGCTTGGCCACCTGCAGAGCCACCCAGGTGGCCGCCCCCGACGATATGCCTGCCAGGATGCCTTCCTCCCGGGCGAGGCGGCGCGCCATCTCTCCCGCGTCTTCGTTGCTGACGGTAATAATTTCGTCGATGAGGTCCGTCCGCAGGATATCCGGGACGAAGCCGGCGCCGATGCCCTGGATCTTGTGCGGCCCGGCTTTCCCGCCGGAGAGCACCGGGGAGTTGGTTGGCTCCACGGCGATAGCCTTGAATCCCGTTTTTTTCTTCTTAATCACCTCGGCCACGCCGCTGATGGTGCCGCCGGTGCCGATGCCGCTGATGAGGATGTCCACCCGGCCGCCGGTATCCCGCCAGATTTCGTCGGCGGTGGTGAGGCGGTGTATCTCCACATTGGCCAGGTTCTTGAACTGCTGCGGCATGAAGTATTTAGGGTTGCTGGCCGCCAGCTCCTCGGCTTTCCTGATGGCCCCCGGCATTCCCTCGGCTCCCGGTGTGAGCACCAGCTCGGCACCGAAAATCTGCAGGAGCTGCCGCCGCTCCAGCGACATCGTATCCGGCATGGTCAGGATGAGCCGGTAGCCCCGGGCGGCGGCGACGAAGGCCAGGGCGATGCCGGTATTGCCGCTGGTGGGCTCGACGATAACGGTGTCCTTCTTGATGAGCCCCTTCTCCTCGGCATCGACAATCATCGCCACGCCTATCCTGTCCTTGACGCTGCTTATCGGGTTGAAGGACTCGAGCTTGGCCACCACCTCGGCCTTGATGCCTTTGGTGATGTGGTTCAGTCGTACCAGGGGCGTGTTGCCGATAAGCTCCGAGCAGTCATTGGCGATGCCCCGGGTTACCTTCGGGATTCTGATGGTCTTGTAATCGATATATTCAACTTTGGGTCTTGCTTCTGCCATTTTAATATTTTCTCCTTTAAATCTTTATATGTAATACATGGCCGTCTCCGGCTGTTCTTTCTTTCGGTGTTTTTCCACCAGGTCCTGCAGCGTGGTGGACTCCAGGACCCCGTCCATCACCTCTTTGAGTCTGGTCCAGACATCCCGCGTGGCACAGGAGCTGGACCGGGTACATACGCTCGGGTCGTTGACGCACTCCACCGGCGCCACCGACCCTTCCAGCAGCCGCGTGATTTCACTCAGTTTAATGTCCTCCGGGTTCCGGGCCAGCGAGATGCCGCCCCGGGGGCCCTTGGTGCTCCGGATGATGCCGCCGGCGATGAGGGGGGAGATGATGTGCTCAAGGTAAGATAGGGAAATTTCCTGATGCTTGGCGATGTGTTTCAGGAAGACCGGTTCCTCGCCGCGATGCAGGGCCAGCTCCAGGAGGGCTCGGGTTCCGTAGCGCGTCCGGGTAGAAAGCTTCATATCTCACCTCGGCGCAAAAAGATTGTTGACTTCATAAGACAACTTAGTAAACAATAGCATATCAAAAGGGGGATTGTCAACACCTTGAATGGAAATTTTACTGGCGGGGCCTGCCTCGTCAAGTGCCCCGCTCCCTGGAACTAGTCGGGGAGGGGCGGCGCGGCGTCGAGCCGCTTCAGCATGTCGCCGACGTCGGTCGTCGGGAGCTCGCAGGCGTAGTTGCGGCAGACGTAGGCGGTGGCTTTCCCCTCCAATGCCGTCATCTGCCCGGTGAACGGTGCCAGGCGCTTTATCCCCGGCGAGTCCGTCTCCGCCGGCAGCAGCATGACCACCTTGTTGGGGACGAAGGCGCGGCCAATGGCCCGCAGCAGCTTTTGGGTGTCCTCGCCCCCGGATTCCCCGGCGACGACCACCTCGTAGGAGGGCCCCGCGGCGAAGTCGATAGCGGACATCAGCTGCGTGTGCGCCGAGGGCATGTGGTTGACACTTTCGTAAAAGGCGCGGCCGATAGCCGCCGCCTTATCCTCCAGATCGAGGTCGGCGGTCAGCCGGGCCAGGCGGAGCAGGTTCAGCATGGCGACGGAGTTCCCGGAGGGGACGGCCCCATCGTAGATTTCCTTCTGGCGCAGCAGCAGCTTCTCGGCGTCGTCGGCGGTGAAGTAGAACCCGCCGTTCTCGCCGTCCCAGAAGTGCTCCAGCAGCTGTCGGTTAAGCTCCAGCGCCCGTTCCAGGTAGTCCACCTCGAAGGTGGCCTCGTAAAGCTCCAGCAGGCCGTGGACCAGGAAAGCGTAGTCGTCGAGGTGGGCCGGTATGGCCGCCTCGCCGTCCCGGAAGCGGTGGAGTAGCCGACCGTCCGGGCCGACCATGTTATTGAAGATGAAGTCGGCGGCCCTACGGGCGGCGGCGGCGTACTCCGGCTCATCGAGGGCCCGGGCGCCAAGGGCCAGGGCCGCTATCATCAGCCCGTTCCAGTCGGCCAGGACCTTGTCGTCACGGTGCGGGCGGACGCGTTTCTCCCGGCGGGCGAATAGTTTCTGGCGTGCCTTCTCCAGTCGGTCTTCCAGCTCCGGCAGCGAGAGTTGAAGCCCAGCGGCGATTTCCTCCAGGGGGCGGGTGAGGTGGGGGATATTGTTGCCGGTTCGGCCGCCCTCCGCCTCGTCGGCGAAGTTACCCTCCTCCCGGATGTTAAATACTTTGATAAACAAATCGGCATCGTCAGGGGCCAGCACTTGTTTGATTTCAGCCTGCGTCCACACGTAGAACTTTCCCTCTACCCCCTCGCTGTCGGCGTCCTCCGCGGCGTAAAAAGCCCCTCCCGGCGCCGTCATGTCCCGCCGGACATAAGTGAATATCTCCCGTGCCGTCCGGGCGTATTCTTTCCGGCCGGTGGCCTGGTAGGCCTCGAGGTAGGCCGTCGCCAGCAGGGCCTGGTCGTAGAGCATTTTCTCGAAGTGCGGCACCAGCCAGGTCGGGTCGGTGGCGTAGCGGTGAAAGCCGAACCCGATGTGGTCGTGGATGCCGCCACGCCGCATCGCCCGCAGAGTCTTTTCTACCATGTCCCGGGCCTCCTCCCGGCCGGTGCGCTTCCCGTAGCGCAGCAGGAAGGTCAGGTTATGCGGCGAGGGGAACTTGGGGGCGGTGCCGAAGCCGCCGTGGCGCGCGTCGAACCGCGGGGCCAGCTCTTCCCAGGCCCGGTGGAGCACCGCTTCTCCGAGCTCAGCGCCGGGCGGCAGCGCCACGGCCCGCTGCAGGGTGGCGGTAATCCGCGCGGCGGAGTCCAGCAGGCTGTTCGGCCGGGTGGTCCACAGCTCCCGGATACGCGGTAAAAGCTCCAGGAGGCCCAGCCGCCCGTATCTCGATTCCTTGGGGATATAGGTGCCCGCGTAGAAGGGACGCCGGTCCGGGGTCATCAGAATCGTCAGGGGCCAGCCGCCGCTGCCGGTCATCGCCTGGCAGACGGTCATGTAGAGCATATCGATGTCCGGGCGCTCCTCGCGGTCCACCTTCACCGCCACGAAGCCCTCGTTGAGCAGACGGCCCACCTCCGGGTCCTCGAAAGACTCGTGGGCCATGACGTGGCACCAGTGGCAGGTGGAGTAGCCGATGGAGAGGAAGACGGGCTTGTTTTCCCGGGCGGCCTTCTCGAAGGCCTCATCCCCCCAGGGATACCAGTCCACCGGGTTGACGGCGTGCTGGAGCAGGTAGGGGCTCTTTTCCCGGGCCAGCCGGTTGCGTTTATTATCGTTCATTACAGGATGATTTTAAGCCGTCAAGCGGGCGGCTGTCTGTGACTTTTCTCCCGTATATGCCACGGCAAACAATCACGCGCAAGCGCGGAAAAACGGGCGTGGCTATTTTTGAAGCATTTCCTTCATGGGGCTCCAGTAGTAGTCGCGCCAGCCATGGCTGATATCGGCGTAGAACTCCTCGGGGACGCCGGTCTGGGTAAAGGCGAGGCGGGTGCCGGATGGTGTCTTCGCCAGCGAGAACGCGGCCCGGGAGTAGTGCCCCTCCGGCCAGTCGCTGCCCCGCCACGACTGTACAATCTTTTTATCCGGCACCAGTTCCAGGTTAACGCCCTCGATAAAGCCGTCGTAGGCGGTGAAACGCCCCCCCACCTCGCGGCTGATGTCGGCCTCCCCGCCGGTGAACTGCCCGTGCTTCTTCGAGTCCATGAGCGCCTCATAGACGTCATGGGGGGTGGCTTTGAAGGTTGCCGACTGCCGGATGGTTTTAGTTTTCATTTTATCTCCTGTGATATTACATTTTCTTAATTCCCACCTTTATCCCCGCTTTCTCTAAATGATACCCGCCCCGGGCTGCCCTGACAACTATTAAGCCCGTCTTTCAGGACGGCAGGTATCAGGAAAGCGTCGCTGAGACGGGCTTAATAGTTGTTAAAAGGTTATAATAACGTATCCGGCGGATGGGGTGGGGGCAACCTCCTTTGAAGGTAATATTTTAGAGGTTAAAGAACCCGAAGAGGATGGCGCCGACCACCACCCCCAGCAGCCCCACCATAAAGCCGCTGCTGATAAGGCCGCGGGCCGCCCCGCTCTCTTTGTGGAGCTGGACCATCCCGCTGGCGAAGAGGATGGCCGCCACCACGATGAAGGCCAGGACCACGATGAAAGTTACAAGGTGCATAGGCTCAGGCTCCTTTCAATTCCGCTGAAATTGTCCCGGGCAAGTCCCTCCAGCAGCCCCACCGCTTTGTCCGCGGCCGCCCTTACCGGCGCCGAGAGCTCCGTGCTCCAGGCCACCTTCTCCGGCCGGGTCACCAGGAAGAAAATCTCCGGCTCGTAGCCGAGCAGGCCCCACATCTGCACCAGCTCCAGCACACCGACCTGGTGGAAGGAGATGATGCTCTTGCCCGGCTCGGATAGGCCGGGGCCGGGCCGGAAGAAGCGGACCTCGCCGGGGGGTACGTCCGCAATCATGATATCGACGACAATCAGCCGGCTGACGCCCTCCAGCAAGCCCAGCAGGTTGAATCCCCCCACGCCCCCTTCCTCGACGGCGACGCCGTCCGGCAGCCCGATTTCTTTCAGCCGCCGGGCCACCCGGACGCCGAAGCCTTCATCGCCCATGATGAGGTTGCCCACGCCGAGAATCAGGGTGTGCTGCGGGGAATCGTGCTGGCTGGTCAAGCGGTCTCCTCCTCGGCCTCGCTCTCCTCGGCGGAGTAGAGGTGCATTTCTTTGATTTCGCTGAACTTCTCGCGGACGGTCAGGTAAACGTGAATCATGAGGAACATGAGGAACAGCCAGGTCACCACGAAGTGGGCCATGCGCACCTCGATTTCATTGTTGAACCACCCGTAGTTGAACCAGCTGAAGGCGCCGTCCGGGTAGTTCAGCGCCAGCCCGGAGATTATCTGGAAGAGGATTAAGACGAAGGCCAGGCAGTAGGATATCATCTGCAGCGGGTTATACTTCTTTTTCAGCTGCGGCTCGTCGGACACGTAGGCGTAGTAGTTGATAATCCGGGGCAGCAGTTTGAAATCGGAACCGGTGGGGATGAAGGAGCGCCAGTCCCGGTCCTTGCCGATGAACATGGCCAGGACGCGTATTACCGCCGCGATGATGAGGATGGCCGCGAAGAGGAAGTGCACCCCCCGCGTCAGGGACATCAGGAAGCCGGCCCCGCCCACGAAGGGACTATGGATGTAAAATCCGGTGGCAATGAGAGCGACGATGGACCAGATAATCAGCTCGTGGAGGATGCGGTAGGACAGCGGGTGTCTCGTCTCGTTTCTTGCAATTGCCATTCTCAATACCCCCTACGTTACCTTGAATACCTTGATATCGTTGGTCTCCGGGTCGATGAGGTGGATGCCGCAGGCCAGGCACGGGTCGAAGGAGCGGAGTATCCGCACCACGTTAATCGGGTTATTGACATCCGGCACCGGCGCACCGACGAGGGCCTGTTCGTACGGGCCGCGCATTCCCTTCTCGTCGCGGGGAGAGGCGTTCCAGGTGCTCGGCACCACCAGCTGGTAGTTGCTGATGCGCCGGTCTTTGACGCTAATCCAGTGGCCGAGCGCGCCGCGGGGCGCGTCCCAGGCGCCCATGCCGTGGGCCGATTGGGGTACCGGGGTGTCCTTCATCCCGACGATGGGGCCGGCGGTGGCCAGCTCGATGAGCCGGTCAATCCAGGCCAGGCCGGCCTCGCCGATGAGCTTGGACTCTACCGCGCGGCAGAAGTGCCGGGCGACCGCTCCGGGCTTGGCGCCCTTGCCTACCAGGGCCATCAGCTCCGGGTACTGGTTGACTAGGCCGCGGGCCAGCGGCCCGACCTCCATCGGCTGGCCGTTATAGCGGGGCGCCTTGACGAAGGAGTAGGCCCCGTTCTTTCTCACGTTGTATTCCGTCACCCCGATGCTGGGGTGCAGGGCTTCGGCGCCGGCCGGGTAGTCGTACCATGAGTGGGCCACCGACTCGGTGATGCGGGCGAAGTCGAGCGGCCGGGCCTCGCCGCCGATGATGGCGCCGCCGCCGACCAGGTGGTTACTGCCCCCGAGGGAGATATCGCCGGGGGTGACGGCAGCATCCTGCGGGAACATCGGGTAGCAGAGGTAGTTGCCGTGCGCCGCGCCGAGCCCGGACGTCGCCAGTGGGAGGAGAGGCCCGGTGCCCACGGCGATGACGTCCGGCAGGTAGACCTCGGTGACGAACTTGAGCTGCTCTTCCCAGAGGGTGCGGAACTCGAGGAGCTCCTCCCGTGACGGGGTGGCGGTGCAGCCGCCGCTGGTGATGGCGTTGGGGTGGGGCTGAATGCCGCACAGGTAGTTGAGCATCTTCTGCGACTTGGCTTTAAGCTCCACGGCCTTGACGTAGTGGGATACCAGCGTCGTCACGATTTCGGGGTCGTTGACGCAGAACTCGTCCGGCTCGTAGCGGGGGGTAAAGGGCGAGGTGTCCCCCTTCTGGACCAGGCCCACAATCTTATCGCGGAGGGCCACCAGGCCGGGGTCGTTGCCCTTGTACCCCGCCACCGCCATGATGTCCAGGTAGTCCAGCGCCGAGAGGACGTAAAAGTGGATGAAGTGGTCGTGCATGTAGAGGCCGGCGCAGAAGAGGTTACGCATGATGCGGCCGGCTTCCGGGATATAGGTCCCGAAGGCATGGTCGATGGCCTGGGCCGAAGCGATGGCGTGCACGCCCTCGCAGACGCCGCAGACG
>JBDRFW010000213.1:0-4588 GCA_043818415.1 Chloroflexota bacterium
CTCAAGGAGTACATCGCCCGGGGCACCTATATCTTCCCGCCCGGCCCGTCCCTGAGGCTGACGACCGATATTTTCCGGTACTGCAGCCGGCACCTCCCCCGCTGGAATACCATCAGCATCAGCGGCTACCATATCCGCGAGGCCGGCGCCACGGCGGTGCAGGAGGTGGCCTTTACCCTGGCCGACGGCATAGCCTACGTCCGGGCGGCCATTGATAAAGGGTTGAACGTTGACGACTTCGCCGGGCGGCTGTCCTTCTTCTTCGATGCCCACAACAACCTGCTGGAGGAGGTCGCCAAGTTCCGGGCGGCGCGGGTGCTCTGGGCGGAGATAATGAAGGAGCGTTTCGGGGCGAAGAACCCCCGCAGCTGCATGCTGCGCTTTCACACGCAGACCGCCGGCTGTACGCTCACGGCCCAGCAGCCCTATAACAACATCGTCCGGGTGGCCGTCCAGGCGCTGGCGGCCGTGCTCGGCGGAACGCAGTCACTGCATACCAACTCCTACGACGAGGCCTATGCCACGCCGTCGGAGGAGGCGGTGACCGCGGCGCTGCGCACCCAGCAGGTCCTGGCTTACGAGAGCGGCGTGGCTGATACGGTCGACCCCCTGGGCGGGGCGTGGCTGGTGGAGAAGCTGACGCGGGACATCGCGGCGGCGGCCCGGCAGTATATCGAGAAAATCGACTCTCTCGGCGGGGCGCTGGCGGCCATCGAGCAGGGGTTTCAACAGCGGGAGGTCCAGGAGAGCTCCTACCGCTACCAGCGGGAGGTCGAGGCGGAGGAGAGGGTAATCGTGGGCGTGAATAAATTCGTCACGCCCTATACTAAAATTGAAAAGCTCGTCCGCGTGGCCGCCGGGGAGGCCAGAAAGCAGGTCGCCAGGTTGAACAAAGTTAAAAGAGAGCGGGACGGCGGGGCCGTGGCGGCAGCGCTGGAAGAGCTAAAAAAGGTAGCCCGGGGCGAGGAAAATACCATGCCCGCCTTTCTCCGCTGTGTCGAGGCCTACGCCACGGTGGGGGAGATGTGCGACGCCCTCCGCGAGGTGTTCGGCGTGCAGCGGGAGTTCCTCATATTTTAAGATAATGGGAGAAAAACGATGATTAAGAGAGTCCACCACGTGGGAATCGCCGTTAAGGACCTTAAAAAGAGCGCCGCGCTCTTTGAAAAGCTGCTGGGGATAAAGGCGCACATCGAAGACGCCCCCTGCCAGAAGGTCAGCGAGGCCATCTTCAACTTCGGGGAGGGTATCGAGATTGACCTGCTCGAGCCGACCGCCCCGGACAGCTCGGTGGCCAGGTTCCTGGAAAAGCGCGGCGAGGGACTGCACCACATCGCCTTCGAGGTGGACGACATCGACCGGGAGCTGGCGGTCATGGAGGCCAACGGAGTCCAGCTTATCGACCGTGAGGGGCGGGAAGGAGTGGCCGGGAAAATCGGATTCCTGCACCCCAAATCGGTCAACGGCGTCCTCGTCGAGCTCCTCCAGCCGGGGTAGAAAAATAGTTGTACTTTATTAACGTTATCGCAAAAATATTAGAATACACTCCCCCCAACGTCATTCCAGCGCGGGCTGGAATCCAGGGTCGGGAATGAATTAAATGCTGGATTCTGGCCTTCGCCAGAATGACAATGATAATATATAATCTCATTAGCTCTCAGGAGTAGCCAGTTATGAGCCGGGAAAAAATACGGGTGCTGGTAGCCAAGCCGGGCCTCGACGGGCATGACCGCGGGGCCAAGGTGGTGGCGCGCGCCCTGCGGGACGCCGGCATGGAGGTCATCTACACCGGCATTCGCCAGACACCGGAGATGATTGTCGAGGTGGCCCTCCAGGAGGACGTAGACGTCATCGGGCTGAGCTGCCTCTCCGGCGCCCACCTGGAGCTCTTCGCCGAGGTCATGGACCGCCTCCGGCAGAAGGGCATGGACAGCGTCAAAGTGGTGGCCGGCGGCATCATCCCCGGGGAAGATGTCCCCGCCCTGGAAAAAATCGGCATCCGGGCTGTCTTCGGGCCGGGCGCCCGCACCCCGGACATCGCCGCGGCGGTGCGCCAGCTCGTCACCGGGAAATAACCGTTTTTCCCTTTCAAACATTCCTTTTGTCGTTTTCATTTGCATTCGGTTGGTCTGTCATTGCGAGTCCTTCCGGGAGAAGGGCGAAGCAATCCCCGGTACATAGAGGTTGCTTCGTCGCCGCGCTCCCCGCAATGACATCATCAACCAAAACCGGACGGAACCCTGGTCCCGCCTCTTTTACAGCTACCGGTACGATATGGTATAATTATCTCAATCGGATTAGAGAGATTTCAAGCTCGTCCGCGGCCATTAATCTAACAGTGGCTGTCAAGTCGCCCCCTTTGAATATCACCCCGGCAGTTTCTTTTAGTCCCCGCCGATATATTTATTTTTACCACGGGAAAGGAGAGAGTTATGGCACAGGCAAAAACCGGCGACACGGTCAAGGTCCACTACACGGGCAAGCTGGATGACGAAACGGTCTTCGACACCTCCGCCGACCGCGACCCTCTGGAGTTTAAAATCGGGGAGGGCCAGCTGATAGCCGGCTTCGAGCAGTCGGTCGTCGGCATGGAGCCGGGTGAATCCAAAACCGTCCGGATACCCAGTGATAACGCCTACGGGCCCCATCAAAAAGAAATGGTCATGGTCGTCGACCGCAAGGACGTGCCCCAGGACCTGGACCCCGAGGTCAACCAGAGACTCCAGGTGCGCCAGCAGGACGGCCGGACCTTCCTGGTCACCGTGACGGATGTCTCCGAAACTAGCCTGACGCTGGACGGCAACCACCCCCTGGCCGGGCAGGACCTCAACTTCGATATCCAGCTCAACGAGATTGCCTGACCCCTTCCTCCCGGAAAACTACTCCTCCCCGCCGTCTCCCAATCTTGCTACGTACAGTACGATTGGCTTATAATGTATTGAGTCAGGCCGGAGGGGAGGGGAGGTGGCATGCAGATTAACGTTTCTCAACTGCTCCGCGAACCCATCGGGGCAACGCGGGACTATGAAATAGACGGGGTGGCCGATGTCGGCGGTGACGCCGGGGGCTATGCGGTTAAGGGAGAGTGCCACCTGCTGCGCACCCAGCGCAGTATACTGGTGAAGTGCGCGCTGGTCACGGAGACCGACCTGGTGTGCAGTCGCTGCCTGGGCCGGTTCCGTCACCCGATGAAAATAAAGTTTGAAGAGGAGTACTTCCCGACCGTGGACGTGGTGAGCGGGGTGCCCCTGCCCCAGCCCGAGGAGGCCAGCACTTTCACCATCGACGAGCACCACATCCTGGACCTGACGGAAGCGGTGCGCCAGTATGTCCTGATGTCCATCCCGATAAAGCCACTCTGCGATGCCGACTGCACCGGCCTCTGCCCGCAGTGCGGGAAAAATCTCAACCAGGGGAGCTGCGACTGCCCGGCGCCGGACATCGACCCGCGCTGGTCGGAGTTGACGAAACTCCTCTAGTCTCTGGTAAAATAGGAATCATATTAGAACGGAGTAACTTATGGGAGCGCTGCCAAAACGTAAAACAAGCCCGGCGCGTGCCGGCAAAAGGCTGAGCCACATCGCCAAGAAGCCCCCGGCGCTGGTGGAATGCCCCCAGTGCCACAGCCTTAAAATGCCTCACCACACCTGCCCCACCTGCGGGACCTACAACGGCCGGCAGGTCATCAAGATGGAAGGGCGGAAGAAAAAAGAGGGCGGTTAACCGCTTCCCACCGGGGCGGCACCCCCGTGCCATCCTGTTCTTTTAACCAGGGAGGGGTGCTGCTGCGCACCGCAGGATATTTTCAGAGGAAAGAAGGTAACCGAGATGACGCCAGCAGCCTGGGTTTTTCCCGGTCAGGGTTCACAAGCGGTCGGCATGGGACGCGACCTCTATGACAACGTGAAATCGGCCAGGGCGGTCTTCGAGCGGGCCGACGAAGCGCTGGGCTTCCCGCTCTCTAAACTTTGCTTCGAAGGCCCGGAGGACGAGCTGCGCCAGACCATCAACGCCCAGCCCGCCCTGCTAACCGCCGGCATTGCCTGCCTGGAAGCCGCCCGGGAGCTCAGCGGTAAGCACCTGCCGTCCCCCGCCTACGTGGCCGGCCACAGCCTGGGCGAATACACGGCGCTGGCCGTGGCCGGGGTCTTCGACTTCCCTACTGCCGTCCGCCTCGCCCGCGAGCGTGGCCGGCTGATGCACGAGGCCGGGCAGAAGCGCGCCGGTGCCATGGCGGCCATCATCGGGCTGGATGAAGCCAAACTGACGGAAGTCTGTAAAGAGTCCGATACCGTCATGGCCAACATCAACTCGCCGGGGCAGATTGTCATCAGCGGCGCCGCCGATAACATTAAAAAGGCCATGGAACTGGCCACCGCCGCCGGGGCCAGCCGCGCCATCCCGCTCCAGGTCAGCGGCGCCTTCCACTCGCCGCTGATGCAGCCCGCCGCGGACGGCCTGGCCAAATACGTCAATTCCGTCCCTTTTCAAAAACCCGCCATTACCGTCATCGGCAATGTCAGCGCCGGGCCGCTGCCCACCCCGGAGGCGGTGAAAACCGAGCTCCTTAAACAGCTGCTCAGCCCCG
>JBDRFW010000214.1:0-5886 GCA_043818415.1 Chloroflexota bacterium
CCATCCTGCTCATTGAGCAGAACATCAACCAGACCCTCAAAATCGCCCACCAGGGCTTCGTGCTCAAAATCGGCAAGATCGTCATGAGCGGTCAGGGGCAGGAGCTCCTGGCCGACGAGGAAATACGCAAGGCCTACATCGGGGAGCGCCGGAAGAAGAAACCATAATGGACATCACGCTCATCGGGCAAATCCTGATCAACGGCATCCTCTTCGGGACGATGTACGGCATCGCTGCCGTGGGGCTCAGCCTTATCTTCGGCACCATGCGCATCATCTTCCTGGCCCAGGGAACGATGATTATCTTTTTCGCCTACTTGTGTTACTGGATGTTCAACCTGCTGGGCATCGACCCTTACCTCTACATCATCATCGGCATCCCTATTTCCATCGCCATCGGCATGGGATTTTACTACGGCGTTTTCAAGGAGGCGGCCGCCCTGGAGGACAAGAATGTCTCCCTCCTGCTGGCGGTGGGCATCATGTACCTCGTGGAAAACCTGATGCTGGTGCTCTGGACACCCAATCCCCGGACCATCGTCACGGAGTACACTTCCTGGGTATTGAGGCCCATCGGGCTGAACATCTCCTTCACCCGGCTGATTGCGCTGGTAATCGCCATAGTCTCGGCCGGGGGCGTTTCCCTTTTTCTGAAGAAGACCATCACGGGAACCGCGGTGAGGGCCGCCTCCGAGGACATGGAGTCCACCACCCTGATGGGCATCAACCCCAACTGGGTGAACGCCGTGGCCTTCGCCCTGGGCATCGGGCTGGCAGGGATGGCCGGCGTCAGCCTGGCCACGGTCTACTCCTTCGACCCCCCTTACGGGTTCATCTTCGCCATCAAGGCGCTGATAGCCCTGGCCCTCGGGGGCATCGGCAGTGTGTGGGGGGCACTGCTGGGAGGTATCCTCCTCGGGGTCATCGAGAGCTCGGCCTCCTTCTTCATCGGCGGCGGCTGGACGGAGGCCATATCCTTCGCCATCTTCCTGCTGGTGCTGACCTTCCGCCCCTACGGTCTCTTCGGGGGGGCCATCAAGAAAGCGTAAGAACCTTAACGGAACATGAAAGACAGATTGCTGGGTTACCTTAAAGGCAAGCGGGGCTTATACGTTATAATCGGCGCCGTGGTCCTGCTGGCCTTCGGCCTGTTCCCATTTTACGTCGATGTCGAGACCTCTTTCTGGGCGTATTTCCTGTTCCTGGCCTTTACCTATATCACCGTCGCCCAGGGGTGGAACCTGGTAGCGGGGTACACCGGGCAGATAAGCCTGGGCACGCACGCGTTCTTCGGCATAGGGGCTTTCACCACGGCCATACTCTGGACAAAGGACGTCACCCATACCAGCTACTACTTTGACCCCCTTCTCATGATACTCAGCGGCCTCATCCCCGTGGTCCTGGCCATCATCATCGGCATCCCGCTGCTGTCCCGTCTCCGGGGGGACTACTTCGCCCTGGGCACCCTGGGAGTGGGACAAATTACCCTCGTGGTGGCTCTAAAAGCACAGGGCCTGACGGGCGGAGCCATGGGCATTCACCTCCCCTCCACCGTCTATTCATCCATGAGGCCGTACTACTGGGTTGGCATGCTGCTGGCTGTTTTTGCCACGGCCGTGGTTTATTTCATCACCCGCTCGAGAATCGGGCTGGCCCTGAGGGCCGTGCGGGAAGATGAGACATCAGCCGCTTCCCACGGAATCTTCATCCTCAAGTACAAAGTCTTCTCTTTTGCCGTCTGTGCTTTCCTGGCGGGGATTGCCGGCAGCCTGTATGCTTACTACCTGTTTACCATCCAGCCGGCCTCCGTTTTCAATCTTAACTGGCTTTTTTATCCCCTGCTGATGTGCGTCCTGGGGGGCAACGGGACAATCCTGGGGCCGGTCATCGGGGCGTTCTTCACCACCACTCTTTTTACCTTCGGCGATGTCTATTTCGCGGGATACCACCCCATCGCCTCGGGTATACTCATCATCCTGGTGATGAAATTCATGCCGGGCGGCATCATCGGCCTCAAGGACCGAATACTCCCCGCCCACCGCTAGTCGGCTCTCTTAAAAGCAGCGCCAAAAGCTTACCCCCGGCTCTCCTCGTTTTTATTCGGTATGGCCGGGGGTAAGTTTATTGTATCTTTGAGACAGGGCTTACCGCTGGTTCCAGGGAGGCATCCACTTGAGCTGCCAGTCGCTCAGGCCGGCTGGCCAAATGGGCATCCTCTGTCCCTGCCACCACTGGAGGGCCAGGCTCGGGGAGAAGCTGAGGCCTTCCGCGTTGTAGGTAACGTCGCCGTTGACGGTACCCTTGAAGGTGCCGCCCCAGACCTGGTCCCTGACCGCGGCCGGGTCAAGCGAGCCAGCCCGCTCGATGGCCATGGCGAGGACCTGGAGAGAGGCGTAAGGAAGACCGATGCTGACCGAGTCCAGGCCGCCGTGGGTGTCCTTGAACTTCTGCCCGAGTTCCTTGGCGCCCGGGAAAGGCAGGGTCTCGGCCCAGAAGCCATCGTGGATAATGTAGTCGGAGTCCTTGCCCAGCGCCTTCTGGAACTCGGTGTTCCAGAAGCCCTTCCAGCCGTGGATGTATTTCAAGTTGAGCTGCTGCTCCTTAATCCCGCGGATGAGGGTGATGCTGTCCGGCGGGGAACCCAGCCACAGGACGGCATCGGCGTTGGCCTGCTTCATCTTGAGGATGGTCGAGGAGAAGTCCTTGGTGCCCGGCGTGTACGGCTCGTCGACGGTAATCTTGTAGCCGTGCTGCTCGGCGAAGGCCTTGAAGCCGCCGCCGAATCCCTGGCCGTCCGGGTTGTCCTCCATCAGCAGGGCAATGCTCTTGGGCCTATCGGCCGCGGGCTGGAGGTCCCAAATCTGGTAGGGTACCTCGGCCGCGCTGGGGGCCGTGAAGAACATGTCCGAGACCCACTGATAGTCCATGCTGTCGATGAAGTCGAGCCAGCTGGTGTTGATATGGAAGTACGCCTTGTACTTCTCGGCGACGGTGGCCGCGGCTTCGTTAATCGGGGTGGTGTTGGAGCCGAGGATTATCTTGACCTTCTCCAGGTTGATGAGCCTTTCCATGGAAGCGGCCGCATCCGTCGGCTGGCTCTTGTCGTCGGCGAAGACGAGCTTGATGGGGAGCATCTTCCCGCCGAGCTTGATACCGCCCTTGGCGTTGATATCGGCGGCGGCCTGCTCCTGCGCCCACTTTTGCTCGACGCCGGTCATCGCGTTCTCGCCGGTCATGGAATTGATGACACCAATTCGGATTTCCGTCATCTCACCGCCGGGTGCTGGCGCTGGTGCCGGTGCCGGGCCCGGGGCCGGGGCTGCCGGCTTGGGAGAGCAGGCGCTTAAAACCAGGCCTGCCACCAGCACTATGACTAAAGGTAGTAAAATTATCAGTTTTCTCAAAGTTCAGCCTCCTGTATTAAGTGTTTCAGAAATCGGTTTGTTTCCTTGCTGCCGAGTTAAATTATTCCCGGTGCACCTCCTTTCAGAGCCTGATATTCTCGCAACCTTATCCGTTTTAACGGTATCAATTCCACGTAAGAACCAGTTTACGTGGAGAATACAGCATATGTTAATTTCGAACAGCGATATTATAGTCGGCGTGCGTGTTAATGTCAATAGTCGTAAAAGGAACTTTGAGGGAATAAACCTGCCGTATTTGCACTGATATTTTACTGAAAAACGTTCACTATCGCCTCGCCGCCCCGGCTTCCTTGATGTTTTCGGGGCAATGGTGAATAATCTAGAGGAAGTCAGGCGCCAGACCCGGCGTTCGCGCCGCGGTTCTTCCTGAGAACGTGACGAATTAAGGGAGGAAAAGGAGGATATCTTCCATGGTGAAAAAGAGCTACCGGAAAAACCTCGTCCAGGAACCGTCCCGCGAGGTGGGCGCCACGCAGTTAATCAAGGGGCGGACCAACCCGACCCTGACCTACATGAGCAACGACCTCGTACCGGACAGCAACACCTACATCGAGATTGGCTGGATACACCGCATGCCGGAACCCAACCCGCATATCCACCGGCATACCCATGACTTCGATGAAATCGTGCTGCACATCGGGCGGGACCCCGATAACCCCGAGGAGCTCGGCGGCGAGATTGAGTTCGTCGTCGGCGGGGAAAAGCTGACCATCAACAAGACGTCCGCCCTCTTCATCCCCAGGGATGTGGAGCACGGGCCCCTCACCTGGAAGAAGGTGAGCAAACCCCATATCCAGATGGTGGTGATGTTAGGCGCCGGTAGTATGAAAGAGTCGGACCCGGGTGGGTACCTCAAGGAATAATAGCGACGCGCCGTGGCCGACGAACGCATCATGGAAATCGAAACGCAGATTGCCGAGCTGAAGTCGAGGTGGCCGGCGCACTCGGTGCCGCCGCGGATGTGGCGGCAACTGGAGCAGGCCCAACGAGAACGGGAAATCGAAAAAGAGGGAGATAAGTAGATGTACGGATGGCGCGCCCGGCTCGGGGTGCTGGTGCCCTCGGGGAACATCGTCACCGAGCCGGAGTTCAACAGGGTGGTACCGGAGGGGGTGACCTGCCATTACCACCGCTTCGCCTTCACCGGCGACGGCCGGAACCAGGACGTCATGGGCGGCGTCAAGGCCGCCGCGGAAAACATCGCCGAGGCCGCGGCCATGGTCGGGGCCGCCCGGCCCTCGGTCATCGCCATGACCGGCACCGCCGTCACCTTCATCGGCGGCGGCGGGTACGACCTAAAGCTCATCGAGGAGATGCGCCGCCGGACGGGCGATATCCCGGTAACCACCACCTCCACCTCGGTGATAGATGCCTTCCACCGCCTCGGCGCGGCCAGGGTATCGGTGGCCATGCCCTATATCGAAGAGGTGGCCCGGGCCCTCGTCAGGTTCGTGGAAGACAACGGTATCCCGGTCCTGAAATATCAGTGGCTGGACAAGAGGGGCTTTGAGATTCCCGAGGTGTCCGGGGAAACGCTCCGCCGGCTGGCCGCGGAGGTGGATACGCCGGAGAGCGAGGCCGTCCTTATCAGCTGCACCAGCCTGCACACCTTCGAGGTTATCGAGGACATCGAGCGGGAGCTGAAGAAGCCCGTGGTCACCAGCAACCAGGCCACGCTGTGGAACATGCTGCGACTGGCCGGCATCGAAGATAAAATCGAAGGGTACGGTAGGTTATTTTCCCAGTATTAGCCGCAGGGCAAATTTTTAACCGGAGGTTATTGACATGGCGAAAACCAAGTACGGCAAGTATTTCCTGACCCAACCGGAGCCGGGAGCGCCAAAGAAGGGGTTCTGGGCCAACGATAACACCGTCGCCTACACGGACGACGATGTCATCAAGGGCAGCCAGCTCTTCTGGGCGGTTAGGATGGGCCCTTCCTGGACTGCCCCGTCTCACGGACCCCACACCCACAAGGACCCGGAGGTGCTGGTAATGCTGGGGACGGACCCGGACGACCCCTGGGACCTGGGGGCGGAGATTGAGCTGTGCATGGGGCCGGAGATGGAAAAACACATCATCACCAAGTCCACAACGGTCTATATCCCGGCCAATTTCCTGCACTGCCCCATCGCCTATCGCAACGTCAGGCGGCCTTTCATCTTTATCCAGTCGCAGTACGCCCCCAAGCTGACCGAGACCTCCTTCAAGAAGCTGGTGGCGGAAAGAGAGCGGGACAAGATGGTGTTCTTCGACCTCGACGGCCAGCAGACGGAGGCCGAGCTGAGAAAACAGCGCGAAGGCAACTACGACAGGATATTCAAGACCGACTGACCGGCTTACAACACGATGAAGTCTTCCTCGAGCATGGATGCTATCGACTTTACCATGGAGGTCGGCTTGCCCACCGCCAGCTTGTCGGTTAGCTCGAAATACTCCAGGCAGGTGGTGCAGGCCAGCAC
>JBDRFW010000215.1:0-2893 GCA_043818415.1 Chloroflexota bacterium
GTTTCTCTACGCGTGCAGCTCGATGATATCCCCGTCCTGGAGGACGTGGTCGCGCTTGGCCATGACGCCGTCGAACTTGCCGGAACCCCAGATGCGGGCGTACTTCATCATCTTGGCGAAGTCCTTGTGCACCGCCGTGGCGGCCGCTTCCAGGGTGCTCCCCTTCTCCAAGATAATGGGGTCGGTCATGTCCGGCTTGCCGCCGGGCGCTTTGGTATAGATCCGGATGATATCCAGCATCCGGAATATCGCCGAGCGCAGCCCGCCGAGGTCCGACCCGGTGGCCGATATGGCCGCCACTGGTAGTCGCTCCCCATACCGTGCCTGTAAAGTCCGGAAGCCGGCGCCCCCGGCGTCTAGGTCGGCCTTGTTGCCCGCCACCAGCGTTTTCTTCCAGTTGAAGACCTCTTCATCGCTGGTGACGGCGCCCTTTCCTAATCCTATCCGCTTCTCCAGCAGCTTGCCGATGATGGCCTCCAGCTGGGCGGCGGGTTCGGTGGTAATGTCGACCACCGCCAGCAGGCCGTCGGCCCGCCGGATGATGTTCAGCAGCCACCATTCCGGGGGCTGGTCGCTCAGTGGAGGCGTATCAATGAGCTGCACCTGGATATTCTCGAAGGCCATCATCCCCGGCGTGGCGGTCTGGGTGGTGAAGGGGTAAGCGGCCACGGTGGGGGTGGCTTTGGTGAGGCTGGCCACGATTTGCGATTTCCCGACGTTGGGCAGGCCGATGACGGCCACCTGGGCGGCCCCCACCTTCTCAATCATCATCGAGGCCCGCTGGGTGGCCGTTTTCTTGTCCAGCGACTGCGTCAGCTTGGCGATTTTCGTGCGGAGGTCGGCGCGGAGGTGGTCGGTGCCCTTGTGCTTGGGCATGACCGCCAGCATCTCATCGAGGCAGGCTATCCTCTCCAGGGTGGTTTTAGCCTGGCGGAAGTTCCTTTCGGCTTCAAGGTACTGCGGCGTCAGGTTGGCGGGCATGGCTAGAGGTACTCCTTTATCCTCTGGGCCTGTTCGCGTTTCAGGCCGGTGGCGGCGATGAGCTCCTCCACGGAGGCTTCCCGGATGCCCTGGACGGAGCCGAACTGCCGCAGCAGGGCGCTCTTGCGCTTGGGACCGATGCCGGGGACTTCGTCCAGCGCCGAGGTGAAAGCCTTCTGGCGGTGTACATGTGCGTAGTAGCTGACGGCAAAGCGGTGTGCCTCGTCGCGGAGGCGCTGGAGCAGCTGGAGGCCGGGGGAGGAGCGGGGCAGCACCACCGGGTCCTTGCGGCGGGGGAGAAAAATCTCCTCTTTTTCCTTGGCCAGGCTGGCCACCGGCACGTTGCTCCCCGTCTCTTTCAGGGCCTCCAGGGCGGCATTGAGCTGCCCCTTCCCCCCGTCGATGAGAACAAGGTCGGGCATGACGGCCCAGGCGTCTGATGTTGATTTCACACCGCCGGTAGCGTGCTTGAAGCGCCGCTGGAGCACCTCCCGCAGCATGGCGTAGTCGTTGGCGCCGGCCACCGTCCTGATCTTGAAGCGCCGGTAGTGGGCCGGTTTGGGCCTGCCCTTCTCGAAGACTACCATGCTCCCCACCGCCGAAGTGCCCTGGATATTGGAGATATCGTAGGCCTCGATACGCTGTGGCGGGCCCGGCAGCTTCAGCTCCCGTTCAATCTCAGTCAAGGCGTCGTCCAGCGACTGCGGCCGGGCCATCTCTTTGATTTTGAGCTGCTCCAGGCCCTGGCGGGCATTCTCGGCGGCGATGTCCACCAGCTGTTTCTTGGTGCCGCACCGCGGCACCTCAATCTCGACCCGGGCACCCCGCTTGCCCTGGAGCCACTGCCCGATAACCGGCTTCTCCTCCACCGGGTACTGCAACAGCAGGCGGGGCGGTACCTGGGGGCAGGAAGAGTAATACTGCTTGATGAAGCTGGTCATAATCTGGATTGGCTCCTCCTGGCGTGTCCCCTGGAGAAGGAAGCTTTCCCGGCCGGTCAGCTTGTTACGCCGCACGAACAACACCTGGACGTAGGCCTGGTCCCGGTCCTGGACAAAGGCGATGACGTCCTGCTCCCCGCGGATGGTGGCGGCAATCTTCTCCCCCTCGATGACCTCGTGTATGGCCTGAATCTGGTCTCTCAACAGGGCCGCCTTCTCGTAGTCGGTGGCCTCGGAGGCCCGGGCCATCCTCTCCTTCAGCTCGCGCACCACCCGGTCACGCTTGCCTTCCAGGAAGAGAATAACCTCTTTGATGACCTGAGCATACTCGGCGCGGCTCACCTCGCCGGTGCAGGGGGCCAGGCAGTGCCCCAGGTGGTACTCCAGGCAGGGCCGGCGGGCCTTACCGGTGATGGTCTTGGAGCAGAGGCGCAGGGGGAAGATGTTCTGGAGGAACCGGAGTGTCTGCTTCACGGACTTAGCGCTGGAAAAGGGACCGAAGTAGCGGCCGCCGTCCTGTTCGTAGCGCCGGGTGACATAGAGTCGGGGCCACGCTTCCTTGATATCGACCTTCAGGTACGGGAAGGTCTTGTCGTCCTTGAGATGGACGTTGTAGCGAGGGTGGTACTGCTTGATGAAGTTCAGCTCCATGATGAGGGCTTCCTCTTCCGAGCTGGCGATGTAAAAATCGATATCTGCTATCTGGGAGACCATGCGCTGGAGCTTAGGCGTGAGCTTATCGGTGGCTTTGAAGTACGACCTGACCCGGTTGTAAAGGTCGACGGCTTTGCCCACGTAAAGAATCGTCCCCTCGGCGTCCCTCATCAGGTAAACGCCGGGACGGTGCGGCAGACGATTGAGCTGTTCGGCTACCAGGGTGCTGGCCAATCTCTCTCCCCTGAAATACCCATGATTATTCTAGCACAGGCGGTAAATATCGTACTATCACCGGTCTTCTCGCTGACAGTCCA
>JBDRFW010000216.1:0-4027 GCA_043818415.1 Chloroflexota bacterium
GGTCGACGCTGATGAGCTTGGCGCCTTTATCCTTGGCCGCCGTGATGTGCCCGAAGGCGGCCGGGTGGTTTTCGGCCGGGTTGGAACCTATCGCCATGATGACATCGGCATTGGCGATATCATTCCAGTGGTTGGTCATGGCACCGCGTCCGAACGATTCCGCCAAACTGGCGACGGTAGCGGAATGTCATATACGGGCGTGGTGTTCGATATAGACCAGGCCCAGGGCCCGCGCCATCTTTACGAGGAGGTAGCACTCCTCGTTGTCCAGGGCCGACCCTCCCAGGCAGGCGATGGACTCGGTGCGGTTGACGACGTTGCCGTCTTTGTCGCGGGCGATGAAAGCGGCGTCACGGGTGTCCTTGATGTTCCTGGCGATTTTATCCAGTGCCCATTCCCACTCCACCGGCTGCCAGTCGGCGGCGCCGGGGGCGCGGTAGAGGGGCTGGGTGAGACGCCAGGGGTTATCGGCGGAGAGCTGCCGCAGGGAAGCCCCCTTGGCGCAGGCGGCGCCGCGGTTGATGGGATGGTCGGGGTCGCCTTCGATGTTGATGACCTTGCCCTTGGCGTCCGCCATGACGATAAAGCCGCAGCCCGAGGCGTCATAAGGGCAGATGGTCGGCGTTTCCTTGCCCTGCTTGGTCAGCTGTATCTTTTTGATTGGCGCGGCCAGCGCGACGCCCCCCGGCAAGGGCGTCGAAGAGGAAGACACCGCCTATCCCGGCGGCTGACCCTTTGAGGAAATCTCTTCGGCTTAGCTCCATTGTCCCTCCTTAATAAGTTTGTTCACGGTAAAAAATTAAGCCCCTGTATTTACAAAATTTAGAAATGATAAAAGTATCTGGTCATAAAAAAAGAGCCCCTATGAGAATTAGAGGCTCGGCGCAACTGGAAATTGAGATGACCTGCATGCTTGACTAAGTATAGCCTAGAGACAGGGTGTCTGTCAACAATTATACGGGTATAAAAACTTGTAATCAACAGGGTATAATCATGTAAAAATACGGAAATAAATTATTATAATAACAGGTAGAAGTGCCTGAGGTATCACCGGGGAACGAAATAGAAGGAGGTCGGGGTATGGTTCTTTAAGTCTGCGAAACCAGGTACATCAGAATCGCCCCGCAGGCGGCCACATTCAGCGATTCCGCCTTTTCCCGCACCGTGGGCAGGTACAGCCGGTAATCGGCCAGGGACAGCAGTTTTTCAGATAGCCCGGCGCCCTCGCTGCCCAGCGCCAGCAGGACTTTGCTCCGTCCTTCGATGACCGACGGCCCGTCCCCCCCGGCGAGGTCGGCGGCCACCAGGGTAAAGCCGGCGGCTTTCAGCTCGCCGGCCAGCTCCAGATACTTTGAAGTCCTCCGGAGCCAGACGGACAGCACCGTGCCCGCCGTGGCCTGGACGCACTTGGGGGAAAGAGGGTCGGCGCAGCTCTCCGTGAGGACAACCCCGGAAAAGTCGAACGCGGCGGCGGTGCGGATGAGGGTGCCCACGTTGCCGGGGTCCTGGATATCCTCCAGCAGCAGCGTTTTCCGGCCGATGGCGGCGGGCAGGGTATCGGTATAGATATCCGCCGGGGCGCGGACCACGGCCATGATTCCCTGCGGCGTCCGGGTATGGCAGATATACCGGAACTGGCTCTCGGTGACGAGGCGCGGGGGGTAGCGGTTATAAGCGGACGGCGGCTCTGTCACGGAGACAATCTCGGTGACGGCCTCCGGGTGAAGGCCCGCCACCTGCCGGATGGCCCTCTCCCCCTCCACCAGGAAGGCCCCCGCCGCCAGCCGGCCCTTACTGTCGCCGAGCTCCCGGTACCACTTGAGGGGTTTCAGGGGGGCGGACATGGCGTCAGCGCCTCCGCACCCGGGACAGCAGTATCAGGAAGAAGCCGATGGCGATGACGAGGAAGGCCCAGAGGTAGCTCTGGAGCGCCCAGCGGAACATGCCGAAAGCGGCAATCAGGGCGAGAAAGCCGACGATGGTCAGGCCGATTCCCGTCCGGTTGAAAAGCCCGTAAAGCCGGTCGGGGTTTTTCCCGGTCCGGTCCGGCGCGGCGGCTTCCTTTTCGCCGTCCCGGCGGCGGCCGGTGCGGACCATCCGGGCGATGACCGCCGCGGCGATGATAATGACGGTGATGAGGACGATTTCCAGCGGGCCGGGTTTCATAATTTATTCCGTAATAGTGCCGGGCTCAAGAGTCAGACCGGAGTTCGTTGTCAAGCGACAGGGGACTCACGTAGCTTGACGGCCGGGGCGGTTTTCAGTGGTCGAGGGCCTTGGCCATCTGGAGCTCTTTGACCAGGTCCTCGATGGTGATGGCCGACAGCGTCAGCGGCTGGAGGGTGCCCCGCGAGCCCAGCGAGGCGGCGACCCTGGCGATGACCGTGTTGTTGGGCGCTTCGAGGATGTTGATAAAATCATATTCGCCCAGCAAAGCGTACTGGGAGAGTATCTTGGCGCCCATGCTCTCGACCTCCTTGTTGACCTCCCAGATGCGGCCGGGGTTCTTCATGATGGTCTTCCTGCCGTGGTCGGTCAGCTTGGTCAGCATTATGTAATAAGGCATATCAATCACCTCTCGTAAGTATCGTTCAGGGCTATCCGGGAGTCCGGGCCCGGGCAACTGGCCTATATTACAATAACGCCGTGGGGGTGTCAATCAGCCTTCTTGATGGCCAGCGGGATGCCGGCCACGAGCAGGAGGACCTCGTCGGCGTGCGCGGCCAGGCGCTGGTTGGCGCGACCGAGGACATCACGGTAGAGTCGGCTGGTCCTGTCCCCCGGAATGATGCCCAACCCCACCTCGTTGGTGACGATGATGAAGTCGGCCTCGACCTGCCGGGTGCAGTCAATCAGCGCTTCAATCTCGGCCATGACCTCTTTATCGAGGTCGGCGGACCCGCCGTGTGCTTCGAAGACGTTGTTGACCAGCAGGGTAACGCAGTCGATGACCACCGTCCGCGCCCGCCCGATATTCCGGGCTATCCGCTCACCCAGTTTGCCGGTGGCCTCCAGGGTGGTCCAGCCTGACGGCCTAGTCTTGCGGTGCTCTTCGATGCGCCGCCGCATCTCCTCGTCGCGGGCCTCGGCCGTGGCCACGAAGAGGACTTCCCGGCCGGAATCCAAGGCCATCGTCTGGGCCAGCCGGCTCTTCCCGCTGCGGGCGCCCCCGATGATAAGGGTGGTCTTCAAACCCCCGCCTCCATGATTTGATAGATTCGGGGGATATCCAGGCTAGCGCGGACCAGCGCCGCCAGCTTATCGTACTCCTTATCTTTCTCCAGCGGGGCGCCGTTATGGCCGGCCGCCAGCCCCCAGTATCCCCGGAGGTTGTCCAGGAACACCTGCCGGAAAGCGTCGTTGTGGAAGAGGCCGTGCATATATGTCCCCAGCACCGTGCCCCCGGCGTCGAGGACGCCGTCGGTGTAGTCGGCGGGACCCTGCGGCGTGGCTTCGATTTGGAAAGCGCCCGCTTTCCCGCCGGACACGGTCCGCCCCATGTGTATCTCGTAGCCGGTAAGCTCCTGGCCACGCGTTCCGGCCAGCAGGCCGGAGTTTGCCAGCACCCGCGCCCGCACCTGGCGGGTCGATTTCTCCGGGGCGAACTCGGTGACAACGTCGAGCAGTCCCAGCCCGGCCACCTCAGCGTTCTCCGACTCCACCCCCTGGGGGTCGAGGATTTGCCGGCCCAGCATCTGGTAGCCGCCGCAGATGCCCACCACGGGCGTGCCGGCCCTGGCTTTGGTTACGATGATTCTTTCCAGCCCGGAGTGCCGCAGGTAAGCGAGGTCGGCCACGGTGCTCTTGGTGCCGGGCACGATGATAAGGTGGGGGCTGCCCAGCTCGAACCGCTGGGTGACGTAGTGCACCGTGCAGCCTTCCTCCTCCAGCGGGTCGAAGTCGTCGTAGTTGGAGATGTGGGGCAAACGTATCACGGCGATGGTGAGGTCATTGCCGGTGGTGCCGTTCGGCCTCTCGTCGAGGTAGACCGAGTCCTCCTGGGCGATACGGATGTCGCGGAAGTAGG
>JBDRFW010000217.1:0-12155 GCA_043818415.1 Chloroflexota bacterium
CCGGTCGGCGCGGGAGCGGGGGGCGGGTTTCCTCCGGAACCAGAAAAAGCCCACGACGACGATTACCAGGATAACACCGGCGACGATGGCCGCCGTGCTGCTCATACCGCCGCCGTCACCGGCGCCGCCGCCACCACCAGAGATTTCCAGCGACGGCCGCCGGTCCGACCTGGTATAGGTGATATCGAAACGGAGGGGCTGCTCATCAACGAGGTTGGTGTATGAATAGTACATGGCGGTGAACCCCTCGAAGCTGGTGGTCTGGCCCAGCGGTGAAACGGTAAAGTTATCGGACGCACGTGGCTCCTGGACGTATACATCGAGACCGGAAATCGGATAGAGCCAGCGGAACTCGTAGGAAATCGACTTCTCCGGGTTCCCCAGGATAATGGGGTCGTAGTACTCCATCCGGAAGGTATCCGTCTTGACCACGTAGCTGATTTCCTGCCAGCCGGGTATCTCCGATGGCTTTTGGTCCGGCGGGCCGCCGCTGTAAACCCCCTGGGCATCCATAGAACCTGCCGAGTACATATCGGCGGCTGCGGGCACCAGGAACCTCACCCTGGCCGGGGCCGTTACCCCCTCTATCTTCCCCTGCATCATCACCAGCAGGCGCGGGTCGTCATACTCCGGGTATATCTTGAGCCAGACGTTCCGAAACCCGGTGGGCTCCTCCCCGTCCTGGGCCAGCGCCGCTAATGGGACAGCAAAGGGCAGAATCAGGCCGACCACAATTAATAACACCAGAACACTTTTTTGGATTTTCATGACGGAGAACTCCTCGAAATTGATGCGGATTTCACCGAGGGCTTAATTCCATACCCCGGGGCACCACCACCACACCTTTCCGGGAAATAGTGCAGCCCCGCTGCCGGTCGGCCTCGGGGTCATACCCGACCGCCGTGCCGGCCCGGATGATGACTTCTTTATCGACGATGGCATGTCTTATCCTGGCCCCGGGCTCGATGGTGACGTCGTCGAGGACCACCGAGTTCTCCACCAAGGCATCTTTCTCGACGATAACGCCGGGGGACAGTATGGAGCAGTTGACGGTGCCGCCGCTGATGATACAGCCGTCCGATACCATGGACTCCAGCGTCTTACCCCCGATAATGCACTTGCTGGGCGGCAGCGACCTCTCGAAGGTCCGGAACACCCATTTATCCGTGTAGAGGTTGAACGAGGGGTCGATGCCGATGAGGTCCATATTGGCCTGATAGTAAGAATCTATTGAGCCGACGTCCCGCCAGTAAGAGGAATCGCGTGTTCTCTCCACCATTATTTTATTCCTCCGGCCGTTCTCCACCTGAATCAGGGAGTCTGCTATCCGGTTCCGTCTGGTAAAATCGTAGAGCAGGATATCCGTCCGCCGGCCGGTCAGCCCCGGGATGATGTTCTTGCCGAAGTCGTCACCCTTTTCATTCAGGATATCCATGAGGACATCGACTTTGAAGATATAGATGCCCATCGAGGCCATGGCGCTGGCTTCGTCCCCCGGTACGGACTTGGGCTCCTCCGGCTTTTCGGCGAAGCCGATGGCCCGGCAGTCCGGGTCCACCTCGAAAACACCGAGCTGACGGGCCGCCGCCGCCTTGGGCACGCGTATCGCCGCGATGGTCAGCCCGGCTTTATTCGCCCGGTGGAATTCGACCATCTGCTGGTAGTTCATCTTGTAAACATGGTCGCCGGGAAGGATTAAGACCTCTTCGAAGCTCTTACCGTGCAGGAGGTCGAGGTTCTGGCGGATGGCGTCGGCGGTGCCCTGGTACCACTCCTCGCCGATTTTCTGCTGGGCGGGGACGCAGTAAATATATTCGCCGAGCCGGGAGCTTGATATTCCCCAGCCTTCCTGGATATGGCGCTGGAGGGACCAGGAGCGGTACTGGACGAGGACGAAAATTTGCCGGAGACCGGAGTTGATGCAGTTGCTCAGGGGAAAATCGATGAGCCGGTACTTTCCGCCGAAGGGTACGGCCGGCTTGGAACGGACCCGGGTCAGCGGCTGCAGTCTTTCCCCGGTACCGCCGGCCAGAATGATGGTCAATACTTTTTCCACGTCTGCTTCTCGCTAAAGAGCCGGCCGTTATGATAAAGCTCTCACTTCAAGTATAGCAGATGTGTCCAACAGAGTGTCACCTTTTGAAAAAACATGAGGCGGCCGGACTTTGAAACATGGGGCAACCATCCTAACATGTGATAAAATATCCCTAGACGGCGGCCCGGATACGGGGAGGGCTGGTACGTGGACTCTATCTTTAAGTCGAACATCGGCCGGAGGATGCTGCTGCTGGCGGCGGTGAGCATGTTCCCGGTGCTGACGGCGCTGGCGGTCTCCGGGTGGCTGGCCGTCCAGCAGAGCCAGGCGCGGCTCGCCCACGAAAGCCAGGCGCTGGCCCAGGCCACCGGCAACCACCTCGACTACATCCTGCGGCAGAACCTGGAGCGGCTGACCAACATCCAGTTCGCGCCGGGCATCGACATCGAGGACGGCGACCCGGAGCCGGAGAGGCGGGCCGTCCACAGCACCTACCTGGGGTCGATATTCGATACCGTGTTCATCACCGATTTGAAGGGGACGGTGCTGTGGGTGGAGCCGAGCCGCCAGGACTTCGTGGGGACGGACATCAGCGCCTACCCGCCGGTGGCGCAGGCCATCTTCAGCAAGAAGCCCATCATCTCCGACGCTTTCCGCCAGCCTGCGGGCGAACGGAGCGTGGTATACATCATCTCCACGCTGCGCAACCGGGAAGGGCAGGTGGCCGGGCTGGTGGGCGGGGAAATAGACCCCGCCAAGAACAGCCTCCGGGAGCTTATCCTGCCCGTCCGGCTCGGGGCGACCAGCTACGTGGATATCATCGACGGCAACGGCGTGGTGGTGGCCTCCAGCGACCCCCAGCGCACCTTTACCGCCGCGACGGACAGCCGGGAGGTGGTCAGCGAGCTGGCACGCCTCCCCAACGCCCCGTGGTCGGTGGCGGTCAGCCAGTCAAAGGCGGAGGCCCTGGCGCCGATACGCGCCCTGGAGTCGAGGTTCGTCATCGCCGGCCTGGTATCCATGGTGTTCGTCTTCGTGCTGAGCTGGGGCATGGCGCGCAGCCTGGTGAAGCCTATCGGCCAGCTTAAAGCGGCGGCCCAGACCATCACCCGGGGCAATCTCCTCCAGCCGGTGCCGCCTCTGGGCAGCGACGAGATTGGCGAGCTGGGGCGGAGTTTTGATACCATGAGAACGGAGCTGAAAAAGTCGCTGGATGAAATCCAGGAGTGGAACCGGCAGCTGGAAGCCAAGATTGAGGAAAGGACACGCCAGCTGCAGGACTCCTACCGCGAGATAGAGCGTAAAGAGACGGCCCGCGGGCAGCTGCTGCAAAAGATACTCATGGTGCAGGAGGAGGAGCGCAAGCGGGTGGCGCGCGAGCTCCACGACGAAACGACGCAGTCCATACTGGGGCTGGCGATGAAGCTGGAGGCGGCCGCCGCCATACCGGATAACGAGGTTGGCAGGATCAAGATAATGCTCAACGACGTCAGGAAGCTGGCCGTCAACACCCTGGACAGTGTGCACAAGGTCATCTTCGACCTGCGCCCCTCGGTGCTGGACGACCTGGGGCTGCTCTCGGCGATACGCTGGTACGTGCAGAACCGCCTCGGGGAGCTGGGCATCAAGGCGCGCGTGGAGGTAACCGGCGAGGAGAGGGAGCTGCCGCCGCAGGTGGAGATAGCCATGTTCCGGGTGGCCCAGGAGGCCATCACCAACATCGCCAAGCACGCCCAGGCCCACAACGCGCTGGTCAACGTGGAGTTCCGGGACTCCTCCGTGGCGCTGGAGATAGAGGACGACGGCCTGGGGCTGGACATGAACTCGCTGAACCCGCCGGCGGGGGAAAGCCAGAGGCTGGGACTGCTGGGCATGAGGGAGCGCATCCAGCTGCTCGGCGGGACGTTCCAGATAGAGTCGAAGCCGGACAGCGGGACGCATATAACCGCCGAGGTGCCGCTGGTCCGGTGAGGGAAACCGATGTCTAAGATAAGGGTGCTCATCGCCGATGACCATGCCATCGTCAGGGAAGGCATACGCCTGATACTGGCCGCATACGAGGATATCGATGTGGTGGGCGAAGCCGCCGACGGCCGGGAGACCATCGCCGAGGTCGGCAAGCTGGAGCCGGACGTGGTGCTGATGGACATCGCCATGCCGGGCCTGGGCGGGCTGGAGGCCACCCTGGAGATTACCAAGAGCAACCCGAAGAGCAAGGTGCTGGTGCTGACCCAGTACGACGACAGCGAGTACATCTACCGGTTCCTCCGGGCCGGGGCGGCGGGCTATGTCCTCAAGAAGACGGTGGGCAGCGACCTCGTTTCGGCGATAAGGGCGGTGGCGCAGGGGAAGTCGTTCATCGACCCCGCCATCGCCGATAAGGTCATCAGGGGCTACCTGGAACACCCGGAGGCAGCCGGCGACGAGAGTCTTTACGACCGCCTTAGCGACCGCGAGAAGACGGTGTTCAAACTCATCGCCGAGGGCTATACCAGCCGGCAGATTGCCGAGACGCTTTTTTTGAGCGTCAAGACGGTGATGACGCACCGGGCCAACATCATGGAGAAGCTGAACCTGCACAACCGCGCCGAGCTCATCAAGTACGCCATCCGCCAAGGCGTGATATCCCCCGATTCATAAACGAGGGCCCTCTGCCGCCAGCCACCCCGGAAAGCCCTCCAATACACTATTTAATCTGCCAAACTAGGGTACTGTACCGATACTCAACATAACGCTGCCTCCTGTAAAATTAAAATGAAGCTAAGACAAAAGGGGCGGTCCCGGCCCTGACCGGAGCCGGAACCATCCCAAAGGAGGACGAAGATGAAGAGGTATCATGGTGCGGAGAGAGGACCCAAGGGTGCTTACCTCAACACGTCCACGGGTGAGTTCGTCCAGATTACCGAAGAGGCCCCCTTCCTGCCGGGCGGCAGCGAGGCAAAATACGTCAGGATGCCCTCGGTTCTGGCGATGATAACCGGCCCCTTCGCCGGGCTGGTCTTCATCATATTTCTACCCTTCGTGGGTATCGCCGGGGTCATCGGCTACCTGGGCTATAAGCTCGGGCAGGGCATCGTATCCCTGGAGCGCAAGACGGTCCATAACGTCGCCGTCGGCTGGCAGCCCGGCCGGGCCTACTTCACCCGGCGCGGCCGCCCCGACCGCAAACCGGCGGCTACCGATGAAAAGGAACTGAGCGAACTGGAGGAGGAAATAACCAAACGGAGAAAAAGCGGTGAGCGGTAAGGCTCTCCGTCAGGAGCCAGCAGAGTTCATCTTCTGGGGTCCGCGCCCTTTACCAATCCCGGTTCCTGTGCTAGAATCCTAACGGACAACAGGTAACGCTGCCTGACGGAGGTGCCGTGGGCTTACATCGCGGTCCAGCGCGGTCCGCTCTGGCCAGGGGTTGGAAGGTGGTTGTGGCGGGTGCGGCGGTGGTTGCCCTGGCGCAGGTCTTGTTTCCGGTTACCGCCGCCGCGGCCGACGGCGCCTGCCTGGACTGCCACGGCCAGCCCGGCCTGAGCATGACCCTGGCCAGCGGGGAGACCCTGGAGCTTTACATCGACCCGGAGGTGTACGCCGCTTCCGCTCACGGGGACAAGCTGCTCTGCACCGACTGCCATACTGCCATCACCGGCTTCCCCCACCCCCAGTGGGATATCCCCAACCAACGCGAGTACAACATCACCCAGTACGAATTGTGCAAGCGGTGCCACTTTGACAACTACACCAAGACGCTGGACAGCATCCATTATAAAATGCTCTCTGCCGGCGACCTGAAGACGCCGATATGCACCGACTGCCACGGGGCGCACGACGTCGCGCCACCATCACAGCCGCGGGCCAAGATTTCCCAGACCTGCTCCCAGTGCCACCAGGCCATCTACCAGCAGTACGTCAACAGCATCCACGGCAAGGCCCTGATTGAAGATAACAATTACGATGTCCCCGTCTGTACCGACTGCCACCAAACGCACACCATCGAGGACCCCCGGACGGCATCCTTCCGGCTGGAGTCCGTGCACCTGTGCAGCAACTGCCACAGCAACCAGAAGCTGATGGAGAAGTACGGGATTTCGTCGCAGGTGGTCAAGACCTACCTCAACGACTTCCACGGGCGAACGGTGGCGCTGGTGGAGAAGGAGACCCGGGACATCTGGGTGCAGGAGGCGGTCTGCACCGATTGCCACGGCATCCACGACATCCAGCAGGTAGACAGCCCCGGCTCGCCGGTCATCAAGAGCAACCTGGTGGCCACCTGCGGCAAGTGCCACGCCGATATCAACGTCAATTTCCCCGGGGCCTGGCTCTCCCACTACGAGACCGGTATCGATAAAGCGCCGCTGATATTCTTCGTGAGGTGGTTTTACAGGATACTCATCCCGTTTATCCTGGTGGGGCTGGCCATCCACGTGCTGCTCGACCTGTGGCGCCGGATAACCAACCGGTAGCATCGGAGGACACATGGCGACCGCCCGGATAACGGACAACGGAGCGATGAAAAAGGAAGCCGGACAGGAATACGCCAAGCGGTTCAACGCCGGTCAGCGGATTGAGCACATCGTGCTGATGATAACCTTTATCGTGCTGGCGGTTACCGGCCTGGCCCAGCGCTACTACACCGCCGGCTGGGCGGAGGGGGTTATCCTGAGCCTGGGCGGCATCGAGTTCACGCGGCTGATTCACCGTGCCTTCGCCCTGGTATTCACGGCGGGGGCAGTGTACCACTTCGGCAACGTCTTCTACTCCTACTTCGTCAAGCGCCGCCGTCTGGCGATGGTCCCCACCCTCAAGGACTTCGGCGACGTTGTGGGCGCGCTGCGCTACACCTTCGGCCTGGTGGAACGGCCACCGCAGTACGGACGCTACGACTACCGCCAGAAGTTCGAGTACTGGGGACTCGTCTTCGGGGGGCTGGTCATCATCGTCACCGGTTTTATCCTGGCCTTCCCGGTGACCGTTACCAGAATCCTGCCGGGCCAGGTGGTGGCCGCGGCCGTCGAGTTCCACGGCTTCGAGGCCACGCTGGCGGTGCTGACCATCGTTATCTGGCACCTCTACGATGTTATCTTCCGACCCGGCGTTTTCCCGGCCGATACCAGCATCTTTACCGGTAAAATCTCCCGGGAACGGATGCTCGAGGAGCACCCCCTGGAGTACGCCGAGACGGCGCCCGCCCCGGTCGGACCCGATGCCGGCGACTCCCCCGCCGGGGAAGACCCGGCGGTGCCTGACCGGCAGGGGTAAAATGCTTTTCTTCAATTCTTTCTGGGGTCACTATTTCACCCAGGCGGTCGTCTATTCCATCGTCACGCTGGCCGTGGTGGAGACACTGCTGGCGGCCTGGCGGCTCCGCGAGCCAATGGCCCGGATCAAGCTCCGCTTCCTGGCCCTGCTGCTGCCGGTGGCATGTCCGCCGCTGTTTTTCCTGATTTACCCGCCCCGCCACGATTTCTCATTCCGGGAGCAGGTGGCCCTGCTGGACATCAACACCTGGCTGCGGCTGGAGTTGGGGGGCGGCATCGCCGTGTGGCACCTGGCCGCCGCCGCGCTGGGGATAACCGCCATCGTTTTCCTGGCCCGGGACGTCTTCCCCATCGTCAGGCACTACCTGGGACGGCGGCACCTGTCCTTCCCCGCCGTCGAGGAGGGGCGGTTCCCCCGACTGGACGCGGCGCTGGCCGGCCTGCCGGAGAAGGCCGCCATTCCCCGTCCCGCCGTGCGGCTCTCGCCGGATAAAATGCCGGTGGCTTATACCTCAGGTCGCGGGACACTGGTGGTCTCGGCGGCGATGATTGTCCTGCTCGACGACGACGAGCTGCGGGCGGTGGTCGGCCATGAAATCGCCCACCTCAGCCGGAGGGTCGTCTGGATTAACCGCACCCTGCTGGGCCTGCGGTGGCTCCAGGGCTACAACCCGCTGGCCATCCTCGTCTTTCACCTCATCGTTAACGACAGCGAGAAGCTCTGCGACGATATGGCCGCGGGCTACTCCGGGCGACGGCTGTCCCTCACCTCGGGGCTGCTCAAGATATTCCAGCGCTCCACCGGCGAGACCCTCCCGGAGGTCGAAAACCGGCAGCCGGTGAAGCCGGTTAATGGCCTGGAGGACGTGGCCAACCGGAACCTGGTCAAGGAGAGGATAAAAAGGATTGTCCACGGCGATGCCGCCGGCGTCCCCTACCCGAACTTTCGGGTGGCCGTCACCGGGGTGATGCTGGCCGCCCTGCTATTCCTTATTGTCTAGGCGTCCGCCGGTGGACTGATTTTCGGACATGATGAGGTTTATCAAAGCGGTCCCGCAGCTGATACTCGTGCCGGCGGCGGTGCTCGGCGCGGCGGCGCTGGCATTGTTTTTCATCGGGGTGGCCCAGGACTACCTGCACCCCCCCGAGCATGGCCCCCGGGAATACGCCAATATCGAAGAGGCCGAGGATGAACTGGGTTTCCGGGTGGTCGTCCCCACCTATTTCCCCAGCTCCCTGGCCTGGCCGCCCGGCGTCATCCGCGGCCAGCTCCTGCCATCCCCCCGGGTGGAAACGGTCTATAATGCGCAGAACGGCGACTACCCGGTGCTGGTGATATCCCAGATAGTCGCCGACAGCGACGAGCTACCGGTACCCCTGCCCTGGGTGCGGGAGGTGCTGGAAGAGAGAGCGTTGGTCATCGGGGAAAACCGGGGGACGCGCCTGACCGCCACCGGCGAGGACGGGCAGCCGCTCAACGGCGCCTACTGGAGGTCAGGGGGGTTTTACTTCATCGTCGTGACGAGTCGGGCGGCCAGCGAGCTGCTCAGCATCGCCAGCAGCATGTGAGGGCCGCCACGCCGGGTTTGCATTATTCCCGCCGTTGGTCTATCTTTACCTTTGATATAATCTTTCAGCGTCGAGGTGCTCATGGAAATATTTCATACGGCCGCCGTGGGAAGGATAATCTTCAGCCTGGGTATCATCAATATCGTCAGCGCGCTACTCATCTTCATGTCCTGCCGCTGCATATCCGGCGCCAGGCTGCTTGGACGCCTGAGGAAATACGCCTGGTACCAGAGCCTGTTCAAGGTCCACTGCTATATCTGGAGGGTATTCTGGCCCTCGGTAATCGTTCACGGCTTCCTGGCCGTGTTGTATTTCGGGGTGCCCGGGTAGCTTTTCAATTCCCCCCGCGCCATGTCCCCACGATGACGGGCCGCCTCCGGTTGCTTTACATTGAAGCGCCGCCGTCCTTATACTTTAAATAGTCGAGGCGAAATCCGTGGCAAATCCAAAGCCGGGGGAGGGGATAACGATGGCACTTGATTTCAATATCATGGTCGGCGGGGAGGCGGGCCAGGGGGTGCAGTCAGTGGGGGCCATCCTGGCTAAAACGCTGGCCCGCGGGGGCTTCCACGTCTTTGCCGACCAGGACTACGAGAGCCGGGTCCGCGGGGGGCATAACTTCTTCAGAATCAGGTCCGGGGACAGGCCGGTGGAGGCGCTCTCCCCGGAGCTGGACATGCTGGTGGCCCTCAACAAGGAGACGGTTGACCTGCACCGTAAAGAATTAAAGCCCGGCGGGGTGGTCATCTACGACGGGGCGTCGAGCAAAGTTGAGGCCAGGGGGAAAAAATATTTCGACGTCCCGCTGGTGAAGCTGGCCGAGGATACGGTGAAAAACAAGCTCATGGCCAATACCGTAGCGGTCGGGGCCGTGCTGGGAACGGTGGGCTACGACCTCGCCCGGCTGTCCGGCATCCTGGAGGACGAGTTCGGCCGGCACGGGGAGAAGGTGGTCAAGGACAATATCGCCGCGGCCGGAGCCGGGTACGACTACGCGCGGGAGCACGGGCGGAAGCCGGCTATCCCGGCCATCCGCCCCAAACGTGGCGGCAAACGGAGGCTGCTGCTCAGCGGCAACGAGGCGCTGGCCCTGGGGGCGATGGCCGGGGGCTGCAAGTTCATCTCCGGCTACCCCATGACTCCGGCCAGTCCCATCCTGGAATTCCTGGCGGACAAGGGGCGGCAGTACGGCGTGGTGGCGGTGCACGTCGAGGACGAGATAGCCGCCATGAACATGGCGGTGGGGGCGGGGTACACGGGGGTCCGGTCCATGATAGCGACATCCGGGGGAGGCTTTGCCCTCATGGTGGAGGCGCTGGCGCTGGCCGGCATGACGGAGACCCCGGTGGTGGCGGTGCTGGGGCAGCGGCCCGGCCCGGCCACCGGGCTGCCGACCCGTACGGAGCAGGGCGAGCTGTGGTTCGCGCTCCACGCCGGCCACGGCGAGTTCCCCCGCGCCCTGCTGGCGCCGACCAACGCCGCGGAGGCCTTCCACGCCGCCGTCAGGGCCTTTAACCTGGCGGAGAAGTACCAGACGCCGGTGATTATCCTCACCGACCACCACCTGGCCACGTCCTACGCCACCGTGGACCGGTTCGACCTGAAAAAGGTGAAGATAGAGCGCGGCGCGCTTTTATCCGATGAAGAAGCCCGGAAGCTGACCGATTACAAGAGACACCTGGTAACGCGCTCCGGCGTATCGCCGCGGGCGCTGCCGGGACAGGGGAAGGCGCTGGTGGTCACCGACTCCGACGAGCACGACGAGGCCGGGCACATGATTGAGGACGCCGCCACCCGCAACCGGCAGGACGAGAAGCGACTGCGCAAGCTGGGCGGCCTGAAACGGGAAGCCATGAAACCCGAGCTCCGCAAGGAGGCCGGGGCCGCGATAACGCTAATCGGGTGGGGGAGCACGGGCGGGGCCATCCGGGAGGCCGCCGCAAGGCTGAATAAGGACGGCACGGCGGTCAACACCCTCATCCTCGGGCAGCTCTGGCCGTTCCCGTCCGATACCGTGGTCGAAGCACTCGGCCGGACGAAGAAGAGCGTCGTCGTCGAGGGGAACGCCACGGGACAGCTGGCGCAGCTGATACGCCGCGAGACCGGCCTCGAGGTAGACGCCGCCATCCTGAAATACGACGGCCGCCCCTTCTCCCCCGCCGATATCGTCGGCCGCCTGCGCAAGGAGGTCAACAAATGGTAACCGTGAAAGACTACGAAGCCACGATACCCATCGCCTGGTGCCCCGGCTGCGGCAACTTCGGCATACTGAACGCGGTGAAAAAAGCCCTGGTGGAGCTGGGACTGGCGCCGCAGCAGGTGCTCTTCGTCTCCGGTATCGGGCAGGCCCCCAAGCTGCCCCACTACACGCACGGCAACGTCTTCAACGGGCTGCACGGTCGCAGTCTGCCCGCCGCCACCGGCGCCAAACTCGCCAACCACGACCTGACCGTCATCGGTATTGACGGCGACGGCGGGGCCTACGGCGAGGGTGCCGGCCACCTGCTGGCGACGCTGCGGCGCAACGTGAATATCACCTACCTGGTGCACAACAACCAGGTCTACGGCCTGACCAAGGGGCAGGCCTCGCCGACCTCCGACCTCGGTTTCGTCACCAAGACCACGCCGCTGGGGGCCTCCCAGCCGCTCAACCCCCTGGCGCTGGCGCTGGCCTCGGACGTAAGCTTCCTGGCGCGGGGCTTCAGCGGGGACATCGAGCACCTCGCCGGTATCATCATGGCGGGCATCCGGCACCACGGCTTCGCCCTCATCGATATCCTCCAGCCCTGCGTCTCCTTCAACCACCGCAACACCTTCCAGTGGTACCGGGAGAGGGTCTACAAGGTGGAGGAAGGGGGGTACGACCCCACCGATAAGATGGCGGCGTTTGCCAAAGCGCTGGAGTGGGGTGATAAAATACCCATCGGGGTGATTTATCAGCAGGAAAGGCCGGTTTACGAAGAGCAGCTGCCGCAGCTGAAGAAGGCGCCGCTGGTAAAGCAGCCCATCGACCCGCTGAAGCTGGAGGCGCTGCTGGACGATTTTTAAGGTGCAGTATGGACGATAACCAGAGGGTCCGCCGGGCCAGGGGGCTCAGGCTGGTAGCCAGAATAATCGGTATTTTCGTGGCCGTGTTCTTCCTGGCGATGCTCATCGGCGACGCGGTGACGTCAATACGGGAGGAGGGTTTTAAGGGCATCACCACCGAGAGCCTTTACGCCATCGTCCCGATACTGCTGGCGGTGGCCGCCTTCGTCGTGGCGTGGTGGCGGGAGAGGGTCGGCGGCATCATTTTAATCTTGGCC
>JBDRFW010000218.1:0-8587 GCA_043818415.1 Chloroflexota bacterium
CGGCTTTGCCGTCCGTCCCGCCGATGACCCGGTCGTTGTGGATGATTTCCTCGAATATCTCGCCGGGCAGAATCCGCTCCGGGCAATGGCAGAGAAAAATATCTTTCCCTACTTTCAGCCCTGTCTTTTCGATGAGGGGCGCGATAACATTCCGGCAGGTGAGCGGGGGGACGGTGCTCTCCACGATGACCAGGTTGCCGGGACGCAGGTGGGGCGCGATTGATTCCACCGCGCTGACAACCTGGGAGAGGTCGGCCACCCGCTTCTTCTCCTCGAGGGGCGTGGGCACCGAGATGATGAAAACGTCGGCGGCGCAGGGGGTCTTCTGAGCATGGAGGTTCTTCCTCACCTGCGGCTCGTTGAAAATCTTTTTAACGTCTTCCTCGGCCAGGCGCAGCACGCCCTCGTTGATGGCGTTGACCACGTTCTCCTCGATATCGACGCCGATAACCTGGTAGCCGGAGCGGGCCAGCATGACCGCCAGGGGCAGCCCCACGTACCCCGTGCCGATGACCACAATCTTTTCAGCCAAGGCCGTACACCCCCTTCTGCCACTCGATAGTCCTCGGTATCCCCTCCTCCAGAGGCACCGTGCTCTTATGCCCCAGGTCACGCACCGCCCTGGAGGCATCCACCATTTTCACCAGGGTGGTATCGTCCTGCCTCTTCCTGTACTCCACCAGGCTGTCGTCTTTGCCCAGGTAGCTGAGGATGATATCGGAGGCCTGCTTCATGTCGTGCAGCTCGCTGCCGGCGATGTTATACACCTCGCCCGGCTTGAAGTTCTCGACGATGTTGGACAGTGTCCTGACGGTATCGTCGATGTAGGAAGAGGTACGCTTGTGCTCGGTATAGATGGTGTAGGGCAGGTTATGTAGCGCCCGGTAGATGAAGACGCAGATAACGCTGCGGTACTCGGAGTAATACTCGCCGGGGCCGTAGGTGTTGAACAGCCGGACGCGTACCGTCTCCGTCCCGAAGTTAGCCGCCGAGTTCAATATCTGCATCTCGTTGACCCACTTGCTCATGGCGTAGTCGTTCATCTGCTTGATGGCCACCCTGTCCATGACGTCCTCGGACATGACGTCCCGGTAGTCGCCGTAGACCTCGGAGCTGCTGAAAAATACCAGGCGGAACTTGAGGCGTTCCTGCATCCTGATGATGTTCTTGGTGCCGATGGCATTGGACTTCCACAGGTTCTCGTAGAAGTCCTCGCCGTTGCGCCGCCCGAACTCGGCGGCCAGGTGGTAAACGTAATCGAATTCCTGCTGCCCCAGCAGGCGCTCGACCTGGTGGAACTCACCGACGTCGCAGCGGTAGTAGTTCGACTCGAAGGAATGGCCGCGGTCGGCAATCCAGACCTGGTGTCCCCGCTTTGCCAGCTCGTCCGAAAGGGGCTTGCCGACCACCCCCCGACCGCCGGTAACCAGAATCTTCATAGCTTCCCCTCCAGCGTTGCCACGATTCTCCCCGCCGCCCGCCCATCCCCGAAGGGATTATCCCAGTCCCTGTCCCGTTTCAGCATATCCCGGACGGCCCTGACAATGTTCTCCGGTTTACTGCCGGCGATGATATTGGCGCCGACCGTCACGGTCTCCGGCCTTTCCGTGTTGTCCCGCAGCGTGACGCAGGGCACTTTCAGGATACATGCCTCCTCCTGGACGCCGCCGGAATCGGTGAGAATGAGCCGGGCGCGACTTTCCAGCTGCAGGAAGGCGAGGAAGTCCACCGGCTCGGCCAGGACGATGTTCCTGGGCTTGAGCCCGAACTCCGCCATCATCTTTTTAGAGCGGGGGTGGACGGGGTAAAACACCGGCATATTAAACTCACCGGCCACCTTCTCCAGGCCTTCCAGGATAGAAGCGAACCGGATGCGGTCATCAACATTCTCCTGCCGGTGCAGCGTCACCAGGAAGTACCCGTCCGGTTTCAGTCCCAGGGCGGTGAGGGTATCCGCCTTACTCCGTGACAGCTCCAGGTTCTGGTTGACGGCATCGACGATGGTGTTGCCGGTGACGAATATCTTTTCATCGGGAATCCCCTCCCCCCGCAGTATCTCCCTGGCTTGAGGCGTTGGCGCGAAGAGGTAATCGGAAATATGGTCGGTGAGCACCCGGTTAATCTCCTCCGGCATGGTGCGGTCGTAGGAGCGCAGTCCGGCCTCCACGTGGCCGACCTTGATGCCGAGCTTGGCCGCCGCCAGGGCCCCGGCCAGGATGCTGTTGGTGTCCCCCTCGATGAGGATAGCGTCCGGCTTCGTTTGCAGGAGCGTCCTCTCAATGCCGATGAGCATTTTGCCGGTGGCTTCGCCGTGGGAGCCGGAGCCGACGTCGAGGTTATAGTCGGGCCGGGGCAGCGCCAGCTGCTCGAAGAACACCTCGTCGAGCTGGTAGGAATAGTGCTGCCCGGTATGCAGTATGAAGAAGTCCGCTTTTTTTCTTTCCAGCTCCTTGATGACCGGAGCCATTTTAATAATCTCGGGTCGGGTGCCTAAGATGACAGCAATCTTCATACCTGATAGAGCTTTTGCCCTTCTTTACGGCTAATTATAGTGCTTAACCGTAATTCAAAGCAAGGTTAGCGCCGGTACGGCCAAGTTCCGGAGACGGGGTGGAACTATCGATAGTGACGGGCGGTACGGTACGATGGGTATAACTTTCAGGGTCGGCGATAAACAACGTGGTGGCACCTGACCCGCTGCTTCCCTTTTACGATTAACTCCGGCTCGACTTTCGAGCAGATATCCCGGGCCTCAACGCAGCGGGTGTGGAACCGGCACCCGGTGGGAGGATTTAACGGCGAAGGCATCTCCCCGCTCAGTATTATCTGTTTTATCCCCTGGTCCTCGTCCTCGGGCAGTGTCAGGAGCGACGCCGACATCAATGCTCTCGTGTACGGGTGCAGCGGCCGCTCGAATAGCTCTTCGGCATCCCCGTATTCCACTATCTGACCCATATACATTATCGCCACGCTGTGGCTCATGTAACGCACCGTGGCCAGGTTATGGGCTATCACCAGATAGCTGAGGTTGTACTGCGCCTGGAGGTCTTTCAACAGGTTCATAATCTGCGCCCGAATCGACACGTCCAGAGCCGACACGGGCTCGTCCAGCACGACCAGGCTGGGGTTCAACGCCAGAGCGCGCGCCACCGCAATGCGCTGACGCTGCCCGCCGCTGAACTCGTGCGGGTAGTGCCCGGCACAGTCCGCCCCGATGCCCACCTGAGCCAGCAGCTCCAGCACCCGGCTCCGGATCTGCGCCTTCGTTTGCCTGGTGTTCACCACCAGCGGCTCGGCGATGATATCCCTCACCCGCATTCTCGGGTTCATGGAGCTCCAGGGGTTCTGCTGGACAGCCTGTACCCTCGGCCGGTACTCCGTCTTCAACTGCGACTTAGAGAAGCGCTGGAGGTCCTTCCCCTCGAAGAGAATACTCCCGGAAGTCAAACGCTCCAGCAGCAGCACCGCCTTGGCGGTGGTCGTCTTCCCGGCTCCTGACTCCCCGACGAGACTCAGCGTCTTGCCGCTTTCTATCGTGAAGGAAACGCCGTCCACGGCCCTTACCCAGCCGACGTTGCGCTGGAGAAGCCCGTGGGTAATTGGGTAGTACTTCGTCAGGTCACGCCCTTCCAGTAATACGTCCGCCATGTCTAGCTCACCCTCCAGCAGGATACCGAGTGCTCACCACCGATATCCACCTCACGGGGCTCCTGCTCACGGCAAACATCCTTGGCGACAGAGCAGCGGGGGAAGAACCGACAGCCGCGAGGCAGGTTCGTCATTGAGGGAGGCTGCCCTTCAATCGAGTACAGCCGGTTATCTTTCCGGTCCAGACGGGGCACGGAGTTAATCAGGGCACTCGTGTAAGGGTGCCGGGGCGCCTTGAACAACTCCCGGGTCGTCGCCGTCTCCACGATTTTACCGGCGTACATCACGCCTACCCGGTGACACATCTGGGCCACGACCCCGAAGTCATGGGTAATAAAGATGATAGCCACGTTTGTCTGCCGCTGGACGTCCTTGAACAGGGCGATGTACTGGGCCTGGATGGTGGCATCGAGAGCGGTGGTGGGCTCATCGGCGATTAACAGGCGCGGATGGCAGGACATCGCGATGGCTCCCACCACCCGCTGCCTCATGCCGCCGCTCATCTGGAAAGGATAGTCACGGAGACGCATCTCCGGCGCCGGAATCTTCAGCAGCCGCAGCGCGGAAATGACCTCCTTTTCCACCGCATCGTCTTTAATGTTCTGGTGCAGCCTCACCGATTCCGCTATCTGGTCGCCGATGGTGTAGACCGGGTTGAGCGAAGTCATCGGGTCCTGAAGAATCATGGAAATCATATCGCCCCGGTAATTCCGCATCTCCTTCTTGCTCAGCTCCAGGAGGTTCGTTCCGTCCAGGATAATCTTTCCCCCCACGATACGGCCCGCCGGCTCCGGAAGCAGGCGAAGGATTGACAGGCCGGTGACCGTTTTCCCGCAACCCGATTCCCCGACTATCCCGAAGGTCTCTCCCTCGCGCACGAAAAAGCTGATGCCGTCGACGGCCTTGACCACGCCCTGCCGGGTGAAGAAAACGGTGTGCAGGTCCTCCACTTGAAGAATAACCTTGCTCATAGTTGCCTCAGCCTCGGGTCGAGCTTATCCCGAAGCCAATCGCCCAGGAAGTTCCCGGAGAGCACCACCAGCCCGATGGCCAGGCCGGGGAAGAGGGATATCCACCAGGCTGTATCGATGAGGCTTCGGCCGTCGTACACCATGGCCCCCCACGATGGAGTCGTCGGGGGAATCCCCGCCCCGAGGTAGCTCAAGGCGGCCTCGGTCAGAATCACCAGACCCACGGACAGCGTGGCTATCACTATCAGCGGGTTGATAATGTTCGGGAAAATGTGTCTGACCATGATTCTCAGCGGCGAGCTGCCGATGATACGGGCCTGCGCCACGAAGTCCGCCTCGCGCAATCTCAGGGCCTCTCCCCGTATCAAGCGTGCGTAGGGGGCCCAGCCGAGTATCGATATCGCCAGTACCACGGTCTTGAAAGACGGCCCCAGAACGACGGCCAGGAGTATCGCTATCAGAATGGCCGGAAAGGCCAGGCTGACATCGGTTACCCGCATTAACACGGTGCCGGTACGCCCTCCCAGGTAGCCGGCGATTATCCCCAGCACCGTGCCGAATGGTGCTGGTAATGAGGATAACCAGCAGCGAGACGCTGAGAGAAACCCTGGCGCCGAAGATAACGCGGCTCAGGATATCCCGGCCGAGCGTATCGGTGCTGAGAAGATGGGCCGTACCGCCACCTTCGATGAAGAACGGCGGGATAAGCCTCTGTCCTAACGCTGTCTTGGTCGGCGAATAAGGCGCCAGAAGTGGGGCGAATATCGCGGCCAGCACCAGCAGGACCAGCACCGTCGCCGGGATATAGAGCGTCAACTGCTGGAAAATTTTCGCCCGCCGTATGCTGCCTTCAATCCCTTTTCCGGACATAACATTTATCGCACTCATTTAAAAAGCCCCTATGTCCGCTGGTACCTTATCTGCGGGTCGATATAGGCGTAAAGGATGTCCACCAGCAGGTTCACCAGGAGAACCAACACCGCCACCAGCAGCGTAACACCCTGTACCACCGGGAAATCACGCGCTAACAACGCTTCCCAGCTCAACCTGCCCACGCCGGGCCAGTTGAAAACATTCTCTAAAATTACCGCGCCGGTAACGATGTTAGCGAATATTATGCCGGCCGTCGTCAGCGGCGCTATCAGCGCATTTCTTAAGGCATGCTTCCAGATAACTATCCTCTCCGGGAGTCCCTTGATTCTCGCCAGCTTGATGTATTCGCTATCGAGGACATCCAGCATGCTGGAACGGACCAGGCGCATCATGCCCGGCAGCAGGAAAAAGGAGAGAGTGCCGACCGGCAGCACGTAGTGAGCGGGGCCACCGGTGCCGGATGTCGGCAACAGGTGCCAGTACACGGAGAAGACGAAGATGGCCAGAATAGCCACCCAGAACCCCGGCAGCGCCTGTCCCAGAATAGCCAGGAACTTCACCCCGTTGTCCAGGAACGTATCACGCCGGGTCGCGGCCAGGACCCCCAGGAGGAGTGCCAGCAGCATGCTGACCACGAACGAAGTGATGCCTAATTTTAAAGAATTGGGCAGCGCCTCTCCAATCATATCGGTTACCGGCCGCCTCTTTATGATGGATTCTCCGAGATCACCCTGGAACAGGTTCTTCACGAAAATCAAGTACTGTTCCGGCTGCGACTTATCCAGGCCCAGCTGCTGTTTGATATTCACTATTTCTGCCTCGGTGGTCGTGGGGGTCCTCATCAGCATGGTAGGGTCCCCCGAAAGCCGGGCCAGGACAAAGATTAATAACGAGATACCTATCAGAGCTATTATTGTCTGCAGCAACCGTACTATGATGAAACGTCCAATCGGCACTTTTCCTTAATAGCCGGAATGACTTACCCCCGAATTTCCGGGGAAATCACCGCGCTTCTGCCATGCCGGCCGGTGAGAAGGCAACGGCGCATTGTCCGAAGTGCATGCCTGCCTGTAAATGCTTCCCCACCGTGCTTTATTATTAATATCTCTGTTTTCAAAATGCCAAATAGTCTTGTTTCAGCCAGGCCGCCAGTCCCGTTCAGCCGCAAGTCGTACCCATTCCCGGTACGTAACAATGGCACTGTTTCTCATCAAGAACCGGTATTACATTCCACGCGGGGAATCCCGGGGGGCGTATGACCACCCCCCGGAACTCCGTTGCTTAACCTCCGGTCCGTTTTGCCGTACCGGTTACTTCTTATGCTGGATACCCGCCAGCGCGTCGTAGATGCTGAGATGGGCGAAAGAGGTGAATTCGCCGACATCGGGTCCCAGGACCACATTGGTGGGTATCTTCACGATACCCGAGTTTACCCACATGCTATAGGCATAGTTCTGGAACTCCGTCCAGTACTGCTTGGCCTTGACAGGATCGAGCTCGGCGGTTGCTTTGGCATAAAGCTGGTCAGCTGTCGGGTCGTTCCCGGTGGTGTGTACGCCCGTCGACTTGTACATGTTAGCGGCGTGGTAAATGGTATTGAAGAAGCCCGGCCATTGCCACATGACAATATCGCCAACATTGGGAGCGGTAGGGTCTTTTGTCCTGACGAAGAAATAACCGCCGTAAACGTTGGGGTCAACCACCGTTATCTTAGTCTGGATGCCGGCGTCTTCCCAGTATCCCGCAAGTGCCTGCGTCACATCGGCATAGGGGGCCTGGGTGAAGACATTGATTACCGGGTTCGCGAACTTACCAGGATAACCGGCGTCCGCCAGCAACTGCTTGACCTTATCCGGGTCGTAGGGGTCAGGCTGCCATGACGGGTCCCATCCGTAGGTATTTTCGTCCATGAACCACCGGCCACCCGGTTTAGCGAGACCCTGGTAGAAGGTATCGCTGAGCTCCTGGCGGTTGATGGAATAGGACAGGGCCTGGCGTACCTTGATGTCAGACATCGGCCCGTCGGTCAGCCAGGAGCCTTGGAAAGCCATGGTCAGCAGAGTGGGCAGCGCGGCTTCCTGTAACCCGAATCCCGCTTTCTGCAGCTCGACGATTCTGTCAGCAGAGAGGTTTCTGGCGATATCGACTTCCTTGTTCTTGAGCATGGCCACCCGTGTCGACTCTTCCGGCACATTGTAATCTATGACCGTCTTGAAAGCAGGCACCTGGCGCCAGTGTGCCGTGTTTGCTTCCATTTCAAAACTGGTCTTCGAGACGAATTTGACGAACTTCCACGGCCCCGTCCCGACGGGGTGCTGGCGGAAATAGTCGGTTCCATTCTTCTCGATATAGTTCTTGGGCAGAATCCGCGTCCACGCAAAAGGTACCACCAGTGCAGGCTCGGGCTTTGCGCTGTGGTACACAAAAGTGTAGTTATCGGGGGTCTCCATGGAAGCGAAGTTGTTGCGCAGGTAAGGAGACCAGGGATTCGTCGATTCTTCTGACTTGAACCGGTTAACGCTGAAAGCTACGTCGGCGGAGGTAAGCGGGGTGCCGTCGTGGAACTTCACGTCCTTGCGGATTTTAAAAGTCCAGGTGGTTCCATCAGCGCCTAATGAATAGCTTTCGGCAATGGCTCCGATGACATTTCCTTTGCTGTCAAACGTCAGTAGCGGGTCATACATGGCCCAGCCCCAGAATGACTCCCAGAAGATGGGATCCGTAGATTCATAAGAAAAATCGGCCGTGGCGATACGCAGCGTGCCCGTCGGACCCGCCGGCGCTGGTGCGGGTGCGGGTGCCGGCGCCGGTGCCGGTTGAGCACAGCTGCCGAGAACCAGGCGAGACGGCAAGCAGCACGATTATCGGGACAAGGAACAGTTTTTTCATTTTTCCCTCCTAATAAACTATTTACCGCCTATAATGCTAAAGGGCACCGATAACCGCCCATTTAGCGATTCCAGTGCCCGTAATACACACGCATATATATCAGTCAAACTGTAAAACATGACAATTGCCTCAGGCATGAACTGAATTTATACTATCTGCGGCTGGTTTATCAACCCCTCTCAATATCAATACAAATCAGCGTTTTC
>JBDRFW010000219.1:0-3215 GCA_043818415.1 Chloroflexota bacterium
GCGGTCGGACAAGTACCCCCCGATGGGACTGGCCCAGAGCCCGGCGGACCAGATTACCGCCAGCAGGGAAGCCGCCGTCTGCTCGCTGACGTGGAAGTGGTCCACCAGGTACAGCGGGATAAAGCCGGTGATGGAGAACCCTATCCCTCCGATGATGACGGTGAAGATCAGGAAGGCCACCAGGCGGCGCACGTTGCCCGGCGCCGGTCTGGCGGCCGGGTACTCGGCGGCGATGCGGGCGGCGTGGACCCCCTGTTTCTGCCCGCCGAGCTTGACGAAGAAGATAATGCCCAGCACGGCGCTGGGTACTGCCAGCACGAGGAAGGAGGCGCGCCAGCTCCAGGCACTGGCGATGGCCGCCGCGACGATGGGCGCCACGAAGAAGCTGCCGCCCCCGCCGAGCAGGTGAATGCCCAGTGCCCGGCCCCGCTGCCGGGGCTCGACCGAGGCCGAAATCATCGGCGCCGAAGACGGGTGGTAGCCACCCCCCAACAGGCCCATCAGCACCAGGAAAACAATCAGCATGATGAAGGTCTGCGAGATGCCCACCAGCGCACCGGCCACGGCCACCCCCAGGATGGCTATCGTAATCAGGACGCGCGTCCCGATACGGTCCGCCAGCCAGCCCGCCGGCAGTTGGCCGATGCCGTACGATAATGAAAACGCCGAGGTGACCAGCCCCGACCGGGTAAAGTTCAGGTTGAACTCGTTGCGGATATAGGGCAGCATCGGTACGGGCAGCGCCGTCAGCAGGTGATGGCCGAAGTGCGCCAGCACGTAGAGAGGCAGCAGCGTCACGAAAAAGGAGCGCTCTTTACGTTTAATAGCTGCGGTTTCCTTTCAGGTTATTCTCAGCCCTGGACCGGAGTGGGAGGATTGTAATTGTCCTTGGCGTCCCAGATGAACAGGGAAGTCAGCAGCGCCACCACGGTGACGGCGATGGCGGCAAAGCTGTACATGGTTTGAAAGCCGAAGCGGTCGATGAACCCCCCCATAATCGGGGCAAAGACAGCGCCGGTGTACTGCATGGTGAAGTAATAGACGCCGTAGATGGTGGAGCGGTGCCTGGGAGAAGTCTGCCCCATGATAAAGACCTCGGTCACCGGGAACCGGACGGCCATGTTCAGGCCCATTAAAAAGAGAACGGCATAAAGGCTGAACCCCAGGGTGGCCGATTTCAGTCCCCAGATGAGCAGGCCGCTGACCACTCCGGTCACGATGATGACCCTGACGCTCCCGATGCGGTCGGAGATATAGCCACCCATCGGCCCCGCCCAGATCCCGGAGGAGAAGACCACCGACATCAGCATGGCCGCCAGCTCCTTGGAAGCCCCCAGCTCGCGGACCATGTAGAGAGTCAGGAAGGCATTGAGGGACATCCCGGCGCCGCCGCCCAGCACCATCATGACCAGGAAGGCCACCAGCCGTCGCGTGTGGCCGGGCTGCGGCGGCTTCTCCTCGATTTTACGTCGCCTCACCATGTCGATATGGGCCCGGCCGCCCCGTTTCGTCAGGTAGAAGTAGAATATCAGGCCGAACAGCGCCGTGGGCACCGCCAGGGTAATATAGGAACCGCGCCAGCCCCAGACCCCGGCAATCGCTCCGGCGACCAGTGGCGCCAGGAAGAAGCTGGCGTTGCCGCCGACCAGGTGAAAACCGAGCGCCCGGCCGCGCTGCCGGGGCTCCACCGCCGCCGAGATGAGAGGCGTGGCCGCCGGGTGGTATCCCCCGGACGCCAGCCCCATGACCACCATGAAGACCAGCAGCATGACATAGGTATGAGAAATCCCGATGAGCACCCCCCCAATCGCCACACCGAAGGTCCCGATGAAAATCAGAACGGTCGGGCCGATGCGGTCGGCCAGCCAGCCGGACGGCAGCTGCGCCGCCCCGCCGGCCAAGGCGAAGGCGGAAGTCACGAAGGCGGACCGCGTGTAATTCAGGCTGAACTCTTCCTGGATATACGGCAGCAGCGGCAGGGGCAGGGCCGTCAGCAGGTGATGCCCGAAGTGGGCCAGTATAAAAAACGGGAGTGAAGTCCAGAGAAAGGAACGGCGTTTCGGTTCGTTAATGGTAGTACCCTTTCAAGGTGAATTCCAGCTTTGGAACGGGTGCCGTGCCGCATCCGGGAGGAATAAAAGCTGGCCGGGCATCTGGAGAAAGGAAGATTGTCCCGATTATATACATTCGCCGGTCAAATTACAAACGGGGGTTGCAGACGCAGTGCCGGATATGTTACAAATAAGCGACCCTTGCTATTGCGGAGGAGACCCGCCGATGGCACCGCGAAAAACGTCCCGGACGGAGCCGGAAATCCTGGAGATGCCGTCCCAGAAGATGGCCGCCGTCTATGCCCGTGGAATGCCCGGCCAGGTATTCTCCCGGGTACTGCCCACCCTCTACGGCGCCGTCTATGCCCTCAAGTTCGGGCTCAAGAAGGACGGCCGCCCCACTTTCAAGGTCGGCGGACTGCGCGCCCGCTACCCGGATGCCCACCTCGTCCCCATGGAAGAATGGACGCACGTCATCGGCCTGCCCGTCCCCGATGATACCCCCTCCCTCCCCCAGAAGGTCGGTGGCGCCCCGGTCAAGATAGAGACCTGGGAGTACGGCACCGTGGCCCAGATTCTTCACCTGGGCTCGTACGCCGAGGAGGCCGACTCGGTGGGACGCCTGCTCCGCTTCATCCACGAGAGCGCTTACGAGATTATCGGCGTGCACGAGGAAGAGTACCTCACCCGCCCCGACGCCAAGACCCCCAAAACCATCATCAGGTACCGGGTAAAGAAGAAATAAGGTACGGGCGGCGAGCCACCCCTTTATTACAGGTGGGCGATGACGTCGTCCGTGGTGGTCACCAGGGATATATTCGGCGCCATGATATCCAGCACCACCCTCTCGGCTTCCGCCTGCGATTCCGGGGCGGTGCAGGCATCGCGGGGAATAATCGCGGAATAGAGACGGTCCACCGCCTGAAGAGCCGCCGTATAGACCGCGATGTGAGTGACGCACCCCACCAGCACCAACGTCTCCACGCCCCTGGCTCTCAGTACCTCGTCCAGGCCGGAGTTGGTAAACGCCCCGATGACCCAGTTGTGCAGTACCGGTTCCCCCGGCCGGGGCGCCAGCTCCGGGATAACGGCCAGGTTATTGGGGGCCGGCTTTGCCATCTCGATGAGTCGGAAAAGGCCGCCGTAGGCCGGCAGCACGCCCGC
>JBDRFW010000220.1:0-4970 GCA_043818415.1 Chloroflexota bacterium
CCTGTCGCTGACCGGTCTGGCCATGTACTACACGTCAATCTCCAGCACGATTCTTCCGCCGGCGGGCATCGCGCTGGCAGCGGTCCTGCACCGCAGTGTGGCCATCTTCCTGGCCTGGTTCGTCCTCAGCGTCCACTTCTATTACGCCCACCTGGCGCCGGGTCTCTTCCCCGTCAACACGGTGATTCTGACCGGCAAGGTGTCAAAATCACGGTACCAGGTCCTGTTTCCCCTCGACGACGAGCGACTTCACGGCGAGAGTCGGGTCATATGAAACGGGGATACGAAACACTGGTTGCCGGTGCCAGCGTTTTTCACGAGTTGGCCGCCCGCCGGGAGTTCGGTTTGCGGGACAGGCTGGCGGGATTCCTGGCTTTAGTCCGCCCCCTGTTTTTCGTCCTGACTCCGGTCAACGCCGCCGGCGCCGCGGTGCTGGCCCTCGGGGGTTACCCGACGCTGCTAAAAGGCTTCCTCGGCTTCTTCGCGGTGGCCTTCGCCTCGTGCGCCGTCAACGTTTTCAACGACTATACGGACCGGGAGCGGGACAGGGATATCTGGCCGACCCGTCCGATACCCAGCGGCCGTGTCAGGCCCGGCGAGGCCCTGGCAGTGGCCGCCGTATCGCTGGCCATCAGCCTCGCCATCGCCTGGCTGGCCTTTAACCCCATAACTTTCTCTATTCTCCTGCTGGCAATTGTCCTGGGGGGCTTTTACTCGGCCTACCTCCGCGATAGGGTCGGGTATCTCTCGCTGCCCCCCATCGTCGGCCTGATTTACCTGGGGGGCTGGGTGGCCTTCTCCCCGGAAACGCTGTTCAGCAGCGTGCTTCCCTGGTACCTTTACCTCCTCGGGGTTGTCTGGCAGACCGCGCACATCATGATTTATTACCCCCTGCACGTGGTGCCGGGGTCGGGAAGCAGGCCGGACGCCAAAGCGCCGCCGGCCTTTTTCTTCACGCCTTCTTCCCAAACCGCCGTAAAAATCGGGGGGGTCTTCACCGGCCTGACGCTGCTGCTGAGCGCGGCGCTGTTACGGCTCGCTTCTTTGAACGTTTTTTACCTCGTGCTGGTCGTGGCTGCCGGCGCTTATGCCCTGGTTTCGGGGTGGAGGTTGAATAAAGACGTCACGGACCGGAAAAAAGGACTCAAGGCCTTCACGTCGCTGTCGGTGTTCCGACTGGTAATCTCGGCGGCGATTTTATTAAGCGTTTTCCTGGCTCAAGTTTAGGGTAGGGGAAGTTATGAAGGGGTCGGACACGGTGGTCCGGAAAAAAGCCGAATTACAGTCGAGGGGGGTGCGGATTCCCCCGGAGCTCATCGGCGAGCTGGAAACAAAGTATAACGCCACGGCCGTCAGGACCGGGCGACTCGTCCTGTGCCTCGAATCCCCGGCGGGGGACGGAGGTCTCATTCCGGCCTTTATCGTCAACGGGAAACGGGCCGAAGCCTCTCTCCTGCACCTGGTGAAAAACGGCCCCGGCCATTACGAGGTATGGATGGACGACGAGAAATACACGGACGTCACCCTGCTCCCCCGCCCGGGGTTCTATGATGATGTCACCGCCAGCGGTATCCCCCGTTATAAGCTGGCGGTCATCGTTGGGCCGGGGCACCTGCGCTCCGTGGTAAAGCAGGGGTGTCACTATTACCGGCTGGGCAAGGCCTGCCGGTTCTGCGCCGTCCAGCACTGGTGGGACGCCAACATCGAGAAAACGCCGTCCGATATCGCGGATACCGTCGCCGCCGGCGTGAGGGAAGGTCTGGTGCAGCACGTTTCCCTGACCACCGCCACACTCGATTCCAGGGGTAGGGGACTGGAGGGCCTGGTCGAGACGGCAAAGCTCATACAATCGAGGGTAAAAGTCCCCCTCATGCTGGAGTTCGAACCGTTCGGCGATGACTCCCTGCTCGATTCCCTGCTCAAGGAGGCGAAGCGGGCAGGCGTCACCACCGTTTCCTGCAATATCGAGTGCTTCGACGAGGGCCTCCGGCCGGAGGTGATGCCGGCCAAAGGGAGGATTCCGGTGGCGGCGTATATCAAGACATGGGAAAAATGCCGGGAAATCTTCGGGGCGAACGAGGTATTCACCGTGGCGGTAGTCGGCATCGGCGAAGCGGACGAGTCAATCCTGCGAGGCGTCGAGATGGCCGCCTCGCAAGGGGTCATGACCTTCTTGGTGCCGCACAGTCCGGCCATCGGGGCCGCCTACGAAGACATGGCGGCGCCGGGCGCCGACTGGATGCTTTTTCTCTACGAGCGGGCGGTGGCGATTTACGAGAAGTACGGACTGAATCTCTGCGGCAGTCGGGCAGGGTGCGTGAGGGGCGGGGGGTTCAGCGCCATCAAGGACGTTGCCAGGTTCGGTTTTTAGAAATTAATCAAGGGAGGAAAGGGTTATAATGAACAGCGCAGCCGTAGCAGCTTATACGGAAGAAATCGGCGTACTGGGCCGGAAAAAGACCGAGCTCCAGACACACGGGGTAATCGTACCGGCGGAACTGCAGGATGAGCTCGGCCGCGAGTGGAACGCCCCGGCGATAAAGAACGGGAGGTTCGTCCTCTGCCTCGAGTCCCCGGAAGGCGGCCGGCTGACCACCGTCCTGGTCATCAACGGTAAGTTCGCCGAAAAGTCGCCGTTCCACATGGTCAAGACGGGTTCCGGCAGGTTCGAGGTCTGGAATGGCGGTGAAAAGTACACGGATATCGTCCTGCTCCCCCGCCCCGAGTTTTACGACAGCTTCACCGCTGACGGCGTCCGCATGTCGGACATCGCCGTTATCGGCGAGCCGGACCACCTCCGCTCCGTGCTGAACCAGAGGTGCGGCTACCAGAGAATCGGTCGGGCCTGCAAGTTCTGCGCCGTGGAGAGCTGGTGGGCGGGCTATACGGAGAAAACCCCGGCCCATGTGGCCGAGGTCGCCGCGGCCGCTTACCGGGAAGGGATGGCCCGGCACGTCACCCTCAGCACCGGCACCCGGCTCAGCCCCGGCAAAGGACTGGAGGACCTGGTCGCAACGGCCAGGCTCATCCAAAAACAGGCCAGCCTGACCATGACGCTCAATTTCGAGCCCCTGAACGATTACGCGCTGGTGGAGTCGCTGCTGCGCGCGGGTAAAGAGGCCGGGGCCACCACCGCCCTGTGCAATATCGAGTGCTTCGATGAGGGCCTCCGGGAAGACATCATGCCCATGAAGGGGAGAAACACGATAGAGGACTACCTGAGGGTCTGGGAGAGCTGCGTTGACATCTTTGACCGCAACGAGGTCTATACCATGGTCATCGCCGGCCTCGGCGAGGATGACGAGTCCATCCTCCGGGGCGTGGAGCTGGCCGCTTCGGTGGGGGTGGTCGCTTCCATCGTCCCGCACACCCCGATGAGGAAGGCCGTTTACGAGGACATGGCGCCGCCTAGCGTGGAGAGAATGCTGCGCCTTTACGCGGCAGCACTGCCTATTTACGAAAGGTATGGCCTGAAGCTCTACGGCGGCACCGGCGGCATTTTCACTTCCATGAAGGGAATGTAAACGTATGGGGTGTCTGAGAGGGGTTTCACCCCTCTTTCAATGCGTGAGCACAATACACTTATACCTTTTAGCCTGAAAATACGCGCTAAAACGTAAAGAAGAGTTCGAGAACTATCCCTAAAAGCTCATCGGTAAGTACCGACGGATATTGCACTTTTCAAGCAATTGTGCATCGCTGATATTGTCAACGAAGTACCTTAATTGAACCGCTCGAAACGCCATCGCCAAGTACATCGTCACAACTAGCAAGACTGCTTTATCTACCCTTATGACGCTTCAATAAGTTCAGGGCTAAACCAGAAGATACATTCCCCCGGCCTCGAATCTCTTCTCCCGACCCTCCGCCTTGGCGGACTATAGCTTAGAGTCATTGCCCCAAGGCCAATGAGTTTAGCCACAATTCCACGCAGGTGTTCGCCTCTTTGTTCAAGTTCTTTCTCGAACTGACTCTCTTCCACCCAAAAGCCATAGCTTGTTTCAGCACCTTTTTGTGCTAGCCAGCCAACGAATCTCCCCACTTCCGGCTCTTTAGCCAGACCACGAATCTTAGGTATGTCAAACTTCGGACAGCCATAGCTCTCAGGAGACCGCCTTATCCGGTTCAGAAGAAGTTGTACATAGTCCAGGATATCCCAGGCCCGATGAGAAAATGCGTTGGAAGAAAAATAATACGAATTCACTATCCCGGTTTCTATCAGCTTCTGCTCTGGCTCAGTCTCGCTGCGGTCGATACTCCACGAACAGGCGCGAACGGTCCATGTCGGGTCGAATGCGCCTTCTAATGTGCGCGGCGACAACTGGTACAGCGATAGCTCACTTATTACCTGCTTGAAGCTTGTATCTAATGATCTTATCCGTGATTCCACCATCCTCTCAAAGTCAGGCCCACAGCGCGTAGAAAACCAATAATCAATTGCTTCAGAGTATCTAGGAGGATCTTCTATGCCTCTCACCTGCAGCTCCCGCCTCACACTTTGAACACACGGGGCGCCGTCAATCCGATACCTTATGCCGACGTTACTGGCAATCAAGGTGTCCTCTATGAGCACTTGGCCAAGCTGATACAGAACATCCAATTGAGGCCAACTCTCAGCATCTCGGTATGACAGAACTAGCTCCTTTAGCGTCGTTTGCACTTCCGATTGATTCATCCTTGTTCACCTCCGACAAGACTCCTCATTCCCCAAAGATATGGTAGATCAGTCGTTTGGGGAAACTCGACCGTGTGAAAATTATACGCCCCGCTGTTAAACAGCGTCAATCCATCTTAGCCTGTTCACCTGTTTCCCCGTGGCCCCGGATGGAAATGAAAAACCTATTCCGCTGAACATTCTGGACAAGTGTGCAACGAAGAACCAAAAACTGTACTTGCCTCCGTCTTTAAAACATTGGTACATGGATACATGCATCCTCGGTCACTGGGAAGTTATGTCTTCAATGCAATTG
>JBDRFW010000221.1:0-11575 GCA_043818415.1 Chloroflexota bacterium
CCACGGTAAAGCCAAGGTGAACCACCCCGTAAATGAGGCCGTGGGAGGTCAGCCCGAAGAGCCTGGCCACCAGGGGTGATTCGGCGGCGCCCATGCCCCCGAAAACGAAGCCAAAGAGCAAGATAAAGATGTAAAGCATCCACATCTCGCTGATATACACCAGCCAGAACAGGGTCGCCGACATGACGAGACAGCCGATAATGAAAATCAGCCGGTTGCCGCTTTTATCGGCAACCACACCCAAAGCGTAATTGCCGAGAATACCCGCCCCGCCCATCGCCGCCAGGATACTGGCAGCGCCGGCGGCAGAGATATCCATCTCCATGGCATGCGGCACGATATGCACGATAATGGAGAAAAAGCCGTACCCGTAGCAGACGAAGATGAAAAAAACCAGCCAGAACTGCGTGGTGTTGACTGCCTCCCTGAAGCGGAAGTCCGTTCCGGATGCCGGTTCCAGAGGCTCCCTTTCATGGCCACCGTTGGGCAGTTGCCCCAACCGGGCCGGGCTGCGCTTCATGAACTGCGCGGCCAGGACCACGGCTATCAAGACCACCCCGCCCAGGATGACAAAGGTCCAGCGCCAGTCATAAGCGTCAATGAGACGATTAATCACCGGCGGCCCGATTAACTGGCCGATGCCCCCGCCGGCGATGACGATGCCCGTCATCAGGGTCCTCCGGTGGGTAAACCACCGGGCGATGGTGGACAGCTGCGGGACCCAGACACCGCTCATGCCGATACCGATTATCACGCCGTAGAACAGGTACAGCTGCCAGAGCGCGGCGGTCTGCGACATCAGTAAATAGCCCAGTCCCAGGAGAACGCCGCAGAAAGTCACCACCACCCGGGGCCCCAAACGGTCCGTAAGTCCCCCCACGACGATACCCAGCACGCCATAGATAATCATGGACAGCGAAAAGGCGCCCGAGATCATGGCGCTGGTCCAGCGGAACTCGGTGAGCAGCGGCTTGAAGAAAACGCCGAAGGAATTATAGACGGCCCACGAAACCATCATGATGAAGAAGGCCACGCCGACCACGACGAAGCCGTAGAAAAATCTCGGTGAAGTTTCCGGCCGTTGTTGAAGTTCTTGATTAGCCATCAGTAACTGGTCCGCTAGCAGCGTGTCCGGTCACAATCAGCCAATTATAGCATAGTGCGCGGTCAGGGTATAAACAAGAAGTGCCGCGAAGTCACGCGATGGTTTTGACGGCTTGACCGCCCTTCTGCTACAATCAATACGTAAAACGTCATTCTTCTTGAAACTAGCCCCCGATAAGCGATATCCCGGCGGAGAAGGAAATAGCTGCGCTTATGGAAATCAGGAGGGTCGGCGTGGTGGGCTGCGGACAGATGGGCGGCGGCATCGCCCAGATCTGCGCTCAATCGGGATACGCGGTGCTGGTCTCTGAAATCAACGAAGAGCTACTACGCCGGGGACTGGCCGGCATCACCGCCTCACTGGACCGGGCCGTCCGGAAGGAAAGGATAAGCGCGGCCGACCGAGATGCCGCGGTGGCCCGCATCAAAGGTACGACCGACACCGGCGATTTCGCCGACCGCGACCTGGTCATCGAGGCGGCCATCGAAGACCCGGATATTAAAAAGGGGATATTCGGAGAGCTGGACAAAGCCTGCCCGGAAAATGCCCTGCTGGCCACCAATACCTCCTGCCTGTCCATCACGGAGATGGCGCAGGCCACGGCGAGACCGGATAGGGTGCTGGGGCTGCACTTCTTCAACCCGGTACCGGCCATGAAGCTGCTGGAAGTTATCAGGACTGCCGCCACCAGCCAGACGACCCTGGAGACGGGCAAGCGCTTCGGGGAGTCGCTGGGCAAGACGACCGTCATCGTCCAGGACACGCCCGGCTTCATCGTCAACCGCCTGGCCTGCCCGCAAATCCTCAACGCCATCCGCGTGCTGGAGTCCGGCCTGGCCACCCGGGAGGACATCGATACCGCCATGACGCTGGGACTGAACTACCCGATGGGACCGCTGGCCCTGGCCGACTTCATCGTGCTGGACACGGTGCTGTTCATCGCCAACGGCATCCACGAAAGACTCCGCGAGCCGCAGTACGCCGCGCCCAGTCTCCTCAAAGAGATGGTGGCGGAGGGCCGCCTGGGGCGCAAGACGGGCCGGGGTTTTTACGAATACAGCTGAGTAAGGAGAGCAACCATGAGCATCGAAGGTAAAGTGGCCCTGGTCACGGGAGGCTCCGGCGGGTTGGGCAGGGTGCACTGCCTTTCCCTGGCCGCGGCGGGCTGCAAGGTGGCGGTGGCCGCCCACGGCCACCTCGAGAAGGCGGAGGCGGTGGTCAAGGAAATCGAGGCAACCGGCAAAAAGGCCCTGGCGGTGAAGATGGACGTGGCCGACCTCACCGAGGTGCAGGCCGGCATCAAGCAGGTGGAGGAAAAGCTGGGGCCGGTGGATATCCTGGTCAACAACGCCGCTTCCGGCATCGTGCGGGCGGTGACACTCCCCAGGATGGACAAGGCGGACTGGGACCGCGACGTGGCCGTCAACCTGACCGGCCCGTTCAACACCATCAAGTGCTGTCTGCCGGGGATGCTGGAGCGCGGCTGGGGACGCATCATCAACATATCGTCAATCGCTGGCACCATGGGCGGCGCCGGCCAGTGCAGCTACGCGGCCACCAAGGCGGGGCTCATCGGGCTGACCAAGACGGCGGCGCTGGAAGGGGCGCGCAAGGGCGTCACGGCCAACGCCATCGTGCTGGGGGTATTCGACGGGGGCAGCTTCTACGAGGTGGCCCCGGAGTTCCAGGAGCGCATCATCAAGCGCATGGCCATGCGCCGCACCGGCACGCCGCAGGAGCTCAGCAACGTGGTAGTCTTCCTGGCCTCGGAGGAGTCCAGCTACCTCACCGGCGAGGCCATCGAGGTGAGCGGCGGCGCCAGCCTGTTCACCTTTTGATGCAAGCTGTGTCATTCCGGCGAAGGCCGGAGTCCGGACCTCTCCTTATCCCCGCCACTGGATTCCCGCTTCCGCGGGAATGACGAAATGGGAAAAACGAGAGAAAACGTCATAATATAGAGGAATATGAAACGAGAAAACGCATGAGTGAGGCGGTCATTGTCAGCGGCGTCAGAACGGCGATAGGCAACTACGGCGGAGCCCTTCAGGACGTCCCGGCAGTAAAGCTGGGCGCCGTCTGCATCGAGGGGGCGCTGAAGAAAGCCGGCCTGAGACCGAAGGGGGATGCCGGCTACGCCCCGGAATCGCTAAAGAGCCAGGGGCTCATCGACCTGGAAAAGAAGTACCACCACTGGGACAGCTCCCTCAAGGAGGTAACAGTCGACGAGGTCATCATGGGGAACGTCATCCAGGCCGGGCAGGGGCAGAACCCCGCCCGCCAGGCGGCCATTTACGCCGGCGTACCCAAGGAAGTCAACGCCTTCACGGTGAACAAAATCTGCGCCTCCGGCATGAAAGCGGTCGCTTTGGCGGCGCAGTCCATTAAAGCCGGTGACGCCAAGGTGGTTATCGCCGGGGGCATCGAGAACATGAGCGCCGTCCCCTACTACGTCCCCAAGATGCGCTGGGGGGCCAGGATGTTCAACGCGGAGATGGTCGACGGCATGGTGCAGGACGGACTCTGGGAGATATTCTACAACTACCACATGGGCGTGACCTCGGAGAACATCGCCGAGAAGTACGGCTTCAGCCGGCAGGAGCAGGACGCCTTCGCGCTGGAGAGCAACAACCGCGCCCTGGCGGCCATCAAGGACGGCACCTTCAAGGAGGAAATCGTGCCGGTGGAGGTCAGGGTGAAGCGGGAGACGAAGATGTTCGATACCGACGAACATCCCCGGGAGACCTCCCTGGAGCTGCTCGGCAAGCTGCCGACGGTGTTCAAGGCCGATGGCGGCGTGACCGCCGGCAATGCCTCCGCCATCACCGATGCCGGCGCGGCGCTGGTGGTGATGGCCGCCGAAAAAGCCAAGGAGCTCGGCCTGGAGCCGCTGGCGACCGTCCGGGCTTACGCCACCGGCGGCGTCGACCCCGCCTACATGGGGCTGGGCGTGGTGCCGGCCACCCGGAAGGCACTGAAGCTGGCCGGCCTCACCTTAAAGGACATCGACTGCATCGAGCTGAACGAGGCCTTCGCCTCGCAGTCCATCGGCTGCATCAAGGAGCTCGATATCGACATGACCAAAACGAACCTCCACGGCGGCGGGATATCGCTGGGGCACCCCATCGGCTGTACCGGCGCCAGGATAATCGTGACGCTGGCCCACGAGATGAAGCGCCGCAATCTGAGCCTGGGGCTGGCGACGCTCTGCATCGGCGGCGGCCAGGGCATGGCGATTATCATCGAGCGGAAGTAAGCTAAAGTATTAAATCGGGAAACAGGGAGGCGGCATCCTGAACGATGCCGCCTCTTACTTTAAACTGTCATTGCGAGGAGCGTAGGGACGAAGCAATCTTAAAACATTTATAGAGATTGCTTCGCTTCGCTCGCAATGACATTACCAACGATAACCGAATAATATCGATTCACTCCCCCGGCTGCCGCGGCGACCGTATGCGGCGGGTCCACCGCAACAGGCTGATTTTCCACTCGCCGTTCTCTCTGGCATACCCCATCTCGTAATACCCCTGCATCCAGTCGGGCGCATCCTCGTCGGCGGTGGGAGAGGGGTCGCGCTGGATTTTATGGGGGAGGGAAAATTGGGTGTAGAGCAGCCAGCTGCCGGTGGCTTTATTTCCCTTCACGGAGATAATGGGATGCACCACGAAGTTCCCTTCCAGGCCGACGTGAGTGATGGAAATCTTCTTCTTAAAGAGGTTCTCAATGGCTGCTTTACCCCTGACCTTGCCCACGCTTAAATCCACTACGGCATCGGCCGTAAAGCAATCGACGAGGTCATCCCAGACGATAGTGGTGAGGTAATTGACGTAACGTACCTGCAACTGCTTAATCGCTTCGATGTCCTCCAGGGTACGGAGCCTTTTTTCCATTTCCTCCAGGTTCATAAAGAAACTCACCTCCTCTAAGCTTTCTAATCCCGTCCTCCGCCATTATATCACGGGGAGGAGGGATGGCCCACCCTTCCCCTGCTTAGCCTCACCCCCTTTGCCCCCCTCTCGCTACCGCACTCCCCTTTTTAATATAATCCAAGGTATTCCTCTGCACGTGTAATTGTGTTAAAATACATTAAGGCTTTTTAACTTAAGGGGAAACGGTCATGGCAAGACTGATGAGGGTGAGGAAAAGGGGAACGGACCGGAAAAAGGAAATCCGAGAGGAAAACCTGCCGGAAGAACCGCTGCATATCGAGTCGATCACCTGGGGTGATTTGACCTGGGTGAACATCCAGCCGCCCACCGCGCGGGAGATAGAATACCTGGCGCAGAACTATCCGTTCCATCACCTCGACCTGGACGACTGCATCAGCCGCAAGCAGATACCCAAGGTAGACGAATACCCGGATTACCTCTTCGCCATCTTTCACCTGCCCGTCTACGATAAGGAGACCCGGGTAAGCACCAAGCGGCAGTGGTCGGCCTTCGTGGGGGACAAGTTCCTGGTCACGCTGCAAACCGGGGAGCTGCGAACGCTGACCGCCCTTTTCCGCGAGTGCCAGGTCAACGAGGAGTCCCGGAAAGAGTACTTCAGCCAGGGCTCCGGCTTCCTGCTGTACCGCATACTCGACCGCTCCGTAGACTCCTACTTCCCCGTGCTGGACAAGATACTGAGCCTGATGGAAGACATGGAAGACAACGTCTTCGACGCGGACGTGGAGACAGCCAAGGAGCTGAGCATCCTGCGGCGGGATATCATCGCCCAGCGCCGCGTCATGTTCCCGACGCGCACTATCCTGATGGCCCTGGAGAGAAGGCTGAAGCGCTTTACCAAGGCGGACCTGACCGTCTATTTCGGCGACCTCACGGACCACATGAACAAGATATGCGAGACCCTGGACGAGGCCAAGGAGGTCATCGAGGTATTCAAGGATACGGATTACACGCTGGCAACCTACCGCATCAACCGCGTGACGCGTCTGCTGACCATCTTTTCCACCATCATGCTGCCTATCCTTATTATCTCAAGTATTTACGGCATGAATATCACCCTGCCCGGCGGACTGGAAATAGGCAGCCTGCATACCTTCGTCGTTTTGCTGCTGGTGATGGGGGTGATTGCCTGCGTCATGCTGATCTTCTTCCGCCGCCGCCGCTGGATATAAGATAAGAAATGAAAATCTCGCACCGCCTGGTGATAATCATCGCCGTTTTCATCACCTGCCTTATCACCGCCAACATCATCGCCGTTAAGGTAATCAGCCTCGGCCCGTTCCCCCTGCCGGCGGCCATCTTCGTCTTTCCCCTGAGCTACATCTTCGGCGATGTCCTCACCGAAGTCTACGGCTACCGGGTGGCGCGCCGGGTTATCTGGCTGGGGTTCGCCTGTAACCTGGTCTTCGTCTTCTTCGCCTGGGTGGGCATGAAGCTCCCTCCGGCGTCTTTCTGGGGAGGGCAGGCGGCCTACGAGACCATCCTGGGTTACTCGGGGCGACTGCTCGGCGCCTCCTTCGGCGGCTACCTGGTCGGGGAGTTTACCAACTCGTTCATCCTGGCCAGGATGAAGATAATGACCAGGGGACGCTGGCTGTGGAGTCGGACCATCGGCTCGACGGTGGTGGGACAGGGACTGGATACCTCCGTCTTCATCACCCTGGCCTTCATCGGCACGCCGTCCTTTTCGCTGCTGCTCATCCTGAACCACTGGCTGGCCAAGGTGGCCATCGAGGCCATCTTCACCCCGGCCACCTACGCCATGGTCAACTGGCTGAAGCGCCGCGAGGGAATCGATACCTACGATTACGAGACGAAGTACAACCCGTTCGTGGTAACGGGCTAGGAGTAATCATGCGCATTGAAATCCTGGGAGCCCACAACACGGAGTCGAAGAACACCCGGTGCATGAGCCTGCTGATAGACGGGGTCCTGGCGCTGGACGCGGGGGCGCTGGCCACCGGCCTTTCCTTTACGGCGCAGCGGAAGCTCAAGGCCATCCTGCTTACCCACCAGCACTACGACCATATCCGGGACATACCGGCCCTGGGCATGAACTTCCTGCTGTTCGAGAAGACCGTGGAAATCTGCTCGACGCAGTCCGTCTACGAGGCACTCACCAGCCACCTGCTGAACACCACCCTCTACCCCAACTTCCTGGAAAGACCGGCAGGAAAACCTTCGATGCGGTTCCGGCTGCTCGAGCCGGGACGGGATGTGCAGATTGCCGGCTACCGCGTGCTGCCGGTGCCGGTGAACCACGCCGTCCCCACCACCGGCTATGAGGTCACCTCCACCGACGGCAAGAGGGTGTTCTATACCTCGGATACCGGGCCGGGACTGGCCGGGGCATGGAAGAAGGTAAAGCCGGACCTGCTCATCATCGAGGTTACCGCCCCGAACAAGTACACCGATTTCGCCCGGGAGGCGGGGCACCTCACGCCGGAGCTGCTCTGGCAGGAGCTGGAAAGCTTCCGCGAGCTCAAGGGCTACCTGCCGAAGGTTGTCACCGTGCACATGAACCCCCTAGACGAGAAAGCGACGGCGGCGGAAATAACGGCGGTGGCCCGGGCGATGAAAGCCGATATCCGCCTCGGCTGCGAGGGCATGCGGCTGGAGCTGGAGAGAGGTGGCGGGGCCATCAGCGAGTTACGGTTCATCGTCGACCATAACGTGGGCAAGCTGGCCCGGTGGCTGCGGATGATGGGCTACGACAGCCTGTTCTTCAACGGCAGCGACGATACGCAGATGGTCAGGCAGGCCATCGCGGTGGGACGGGTGATACTGACGCGGGACACGGATATAATGAAGCGGCGGGTGGTCAATAGCGGCCGGCTCCGGGCCGTCCTGATGGAGAGCAAGGAGCCGGAGCGGCAGATGCGGCAGCTGATGGCCACCCTGGACATCGATGTCCATTTCCGGCCCTTCACGCTCTGCCTGGAGTGCAACCAGCCCCTTGAGGAGAGGAGTAAGGAAGAGGTGGCCGGACGCGTGCCGCCCTACGTTTACAAGACGCGAGAGCAGTACATGGAGTGTCCCGCCTGCCGGCGTATCTACTGGCGGGGCACCCACTGGGAAGCGATGACGCGCCAGCTGGAGAGGCTGGCAGCTACGGAAGAAATTTAGCCGCGAGGAGGTTCTCTCATGGATGTTTACCAGGCCGCCAGCCAAAGGAGGTCGATAAGGAGGTTCAAGGACAAGGCGGTGCCCATCGCGGCGCTGGAGCGGTGCATCGACGCGGCCAGGGTGGCGCCGAGCGGACGCAACCGGCAGGTCTGCGAGTTCATCGTGGTCAATGACGCCGGGGTGCTGCCCGGGGTATTCGAGAACATCGGCGGCTCCGTCAAGCTCCCCTTCGAAAAAAGGCGGGCCGGGGCCGAACCAGCACCCCAGGGCCTATACCGTCGTCCTGATAAACCGGTCCTGGGAGGCGGACGCCAACCGGAGGCGGGTCACCCACTACGACATCGGTATAGCGGCGCAGAGCATCATCCTGACCGCCTACGAGCAGGGAATCGGCACCTGCCCGATACTGATGATTAACGAGGACGGCCTGAAAAAGTCCCTGAAAATACCGGACGGCTACGACGTCGGGATGGTCATCGCCATGGGCTACCCGGACGAGAGCCCGATTACCGAGGTGGCGGACCCCTCCCCGGATTTCTGGATTGACGATAAGGCGGTGCGTCATGTGCCCAAGCGGAAGCTGGAGGACGTCATCCACCGCAACGGGTTTTAGACGCCGCCGTATTGACCGGAAATAAAGGAATTGCTACACTCAATCCGACGGGAGGCCGGAGAGAGGGATGAAGATACTTACCGCCGAGCAGACGCGGCAAATCGACCGGGAATGCGCTAAACGCGGCACGCCGGTCGCTACGCTGATGGAAAACGCGGGCCGGGCCGTGGCCGAGGCCACGCTGGCCGCCCTGGGCACCGCGGTGGAGCAGCATGTCCTCTGCCTGGTGGGCGGGGGGAACAACGGCGGCGACGGCCTGGTGGCCGCCCGCTACCTCCACGACCGGGGGGCTAAAGTTGACGTTTACCTGTGCAGCAAGCGACCCGCCGAAGATGCCAACCTGAAGCTGATCCGGGAGCGCGGGGTCACCTGCATCGAGGCCGGACAGGACAAGGGACTGAAGAAACTCCAGGGCCTGCTGGCATCGGCGACGGGCGTCATCGACGCGCTGCTGGGGACGGGCCGGCTGCGCCCGCTGGACGGTGTCTTCCGGCAGGTGCTGGAGAAAGTGGTCGCCGCCCGGAAAGACCGTAACTTTAAAATCATCGCCGTGGACCTGCCGTCGGGGATGGACGCCGATACCGGCGCCGTCGACCCCGCCTGCCTCCACGCCGACCTCACCGTGACGCTGGCCTTCCCCAAACCGGGACTGTTCCGCTTTCCCGGCGCGGAGAGGGTCGGCGAGCTCAAGATAGTCGACATCGGCATCCCGGAGTCGCTGGCGGACTTCGCCACCACCGAACTCCTCACCCCAGATTGGGCGCGCGCCGCCCTGCCCCGGCGTCCCTTAAGCGCCAACAAGGGTACCTTCGGGCGGGTCATGGTGGCGGCCGGCTCCACCAGCTACATCGGCGCAGCCTATCTGGCATGCAGCGGCGCCCTGAGGGTCGGGGCGGGCCTGGTGACCCTGGCCACGCCGGCCAGCCTGCAGCCCATCCTGGCGTCCAAGCTCACCGAGGTCACCTACCTCCCCCTGCCGGAATCGCCGCCGGGTTTCATCGCCGCCGAGGCCGCCGATACCATCATACGCAACAGCGGCCATTACGATGCTCTCCTCGTCGGCTGCGGGCTGGGGCAGGAGCCGACCACCGTGGAGTTCGTCAGCTCGCTCATCTTCGAGAAGGTGCTGCCGCTGCCGGTGCTGGACGCCGATGCGGTCAATATCCTGCCGCGGATAACGGACTGGTGGCAGTGGCTCACCGACGACGCCATCCTGACCCCCCACCCCGGCGAGATGGCCCGACTATGCGGGCTGACCGTGGATGAGGTACAATCAGACCGGCTGGGCGTGGCCCGGAGGTTCGCCGCCGAGTGGCACCAGACGATTGTCCTCAAGGGGGCCTACACCGTCATCGCCACCACGGACGGGAACTGCCGCATCAGCCCCTTCGCCAACCCCGGGCTGGCCTCGGCAGGGACGGGCGACGTGCTGGCGGGGGTCATCGCCGGGCTGGTGGCCCAGGGACTACCGCCTTATGACGCGGCCTCGCTGGGGGTCTACCTGCACGCCGCGGCCGGGGAAATGGTAAAAAATAAGCTGGGCGACGCCGGCATGATAGCCTCCGACCTCCTGCCGGCGCTGCCGCTGGCGATAAAAAATTTGAAGAGTCCGGCGTCAACGGGGGTTTAAACGATATGTTGCTGGCGATTGACATCGGCAATACCAATATAACCATCGGCATGTTCGACGGGGACGAGCTCAAAGCCACCTGGCGCATCTCCACCGGCATTCACCGCATGGCGGACGAGTACGGGGTGATGCTGCTGAGCCTGCTTCACCAGCACGGACTGGCTGCTTCCGATGTGACCAAGGTATCCCTGTGCAGTGTGGTCCCGCCGCTGACGGCGACCTTTGAGGAGCTGTCGCAGCGCTATTTCAACACCACGCCGCTGGCGGTCGGGTCTGGCATCAAGACGGGGGTGCGCATACGCATGGACAACCCGAGAGAGGTTGGCGCTGACCGGATTGCCGATGCCGCCGCCGCCCATCACCTTTACAGTGGCCCGGTAATCATCATTGACCTGGGTACGGCCACCACCTTTGGTATCGTCTCCAAAGAAGGAGACTACATCGGCGGGATTATCGCCACCGGCATCGCTACGGCCGCCGAGGCTCTCTTCACCCGGACGGCCCAGTTACCCCGCGTGGAGCTGGCTCACCCCAAGCATGTTGTCGGGACCAACACTATCTCTGCCATGCAGTCGGGGATTATCTATGGCTACGCTTCCCTGGTTGAAGGGATGCTGGCACGTATCGAAAAGGAACTTGGAGAAAAGGCTCTGGTCGTGGCTACCGGGGGCTACGCTCAGCTAATCGCCAATGAAACATCGGCAATTAACGTTGTCAATCCCGATTTGACGCTGATAGGTTTGAGGCTTATCTACATGATGAACCGGGACTAGCCGGCCGAGGAGGCGCTAATGCTGAAAAACAAGACCGTAGTCCTGGGCATCACCGGGGGCATCGCCGCTTACAAGGCAGCCGAGCTGGCCAGCCGGCTGACCCAGGCGGGCGCGCGGGTGGAAACGGTGATGACCGAGGCCGCTACCAAGTTAATCACCCCGTTGACCCTGCGCAACGTCACCGGCCGGCCGGTGGTGACCGACATGTTCGAGGTAGCCTCCGAATACAGCGTCGAGCACATCGCCCTGGCCGAGGCAGCCGACGTGGTGGTCATCGCCCCGGCCACGGCCAACACCATCGCCCGGCTGGCGGCGGGCAGCGCCGACAACCTGCTCGGCTGCGTGGTGCTGGCGCCCGCGGCGCCGGTGGTCATCGCCCCGTCC
>JBDRFW010000222.1:0-4147 GCA_043818415.1 Chloroflexota bacterium
GGCCGCCGCCAGACACAGGACCACCACCGTCAGCAGGAACAGCTCCCGGGAGCGCTGTCCGGCCACCTTTTTCAGGAACCAGGGCATAAACCAGTATCCTAAGGCAAGCATCAAGCCGATGAACCCGACCGCCTTAGCGAAGGCGATGCCCAGAGATTGCAGTAGCCCTCCCGTATCACTGCCCATAACCTGCATAGCCACCATGATAGGCACCGCGCCGATGTCCTCCACCAGCAGAACACCGAGCATGATGCGGCCATGTGCGGTATCCAGCTCACCTCTCTCCATGAGAAGCTTCAGCGCCACCATCGTACTGCTCATCGCGATGATAAACCCGAAGAACACCGCTCCGGTCGTCCCAAATCCCACCATTCTACCTACCCAGAACATGACCGCCGCCGTGAGTACCATCTGCGCGACACCGCCGATGATGGCAATCTTACCCAGCTTTAAAAGCTCTTTAAGGGAAAATTCCAGGCCGATGGCGAACAGGAGGAGCACCACGCCGACCTCCGCCAGGGAGTTAATCGTCTCCGTCTCATGGACAAAGCCGAGCCCGAAGGGGCCGATGGCGATTCCCCCCGCCAGGTAGCCCAGGATAACCGGGAGGCGCAGCCACCGGGCCAGCATGCCGCCGGCGACGGCCGTAACCAGGACAACGAGCAGGTCAAGCCCGATATTCAGACCTTCCACGGCATACCCCCGAGCCGATGCGTGATACTGCTATTTTAGCACGGATTCCCCAAAACGTACGCATGGAAAAGAAAAATTTTCCTAAAAATGATGTTGGCGGCGGGGGCGGGAGGGGACTACTCGGCGGCGTGTCGGGGGCTTTTCACCCGGGCCATCAGCTGGACGAACACGCCCCCGATGGAGAGGGCTGCAAAGATGATAAAGCCCACCCGGACGCTCATGAGGAACTGCGGGTAGTATTCCGGGGTTATCTCGGCCTGGCCCATGTAGAGGGAGAACAGAACCATCATGATGCCCATGCTCAGCATCATCCCGGCCGTCCGCATCGTTCCAATGGTGCCGGCCGCCACCCCCAGCGACTTCCGGTCCACGGAGCCCATGATGGCGTTGGAATTGGGCGAACCGAAAACGCCGATGCCGATGCCGTAGAGGGCCAGGGACAGGATAATCCACCACAGCGCGGTGGCATCGCCGAGGAAAATAAAGAAGACCAGCGCCACGCTGATGATGACCAGCCCGACCGAGGCCACCAGCCGCGGCTCGATTCTATCCGAAATCCGCCCGGAAAGCGGGGTGAAGACGGCCATCAGCACCGAGGCCGATATCAGCACCAGGCCGGCTGTCTGCGGCGAGAACCCGTTGATGTACTGTAAATAAAGGCTCATCAGGAAATTCAGGGCAAAGGTGGACACATAGGTCATCAGCATCGCCAGATTGGAAAAGACAAAGACCCGGTTCCGGCGGAATAGGGTGAGGTCGAAGATAGGACTGGGCGTCCTGATTTCCCACCAGGCGAAGAAAACCAGGCCCAGCGCCCCCAGGACGAACAGGGTCACCCCCAGGCCGGTAATAATCACCGAGAAGCCGTACATTAACAGGGCCAGCCCGATGCTGAAAGCGACGGAGCCGATGATATCGAAGCTCTCCCCGCTGGCCTCCCGCCACTCCCCCTTCAACGCCAGGAAGACCATCACAATCAGCACCACGCTCAGCAGGCCGCTGAGGTTGAAGATGCTCGGCCAGCCGAACTGCTCCGTCATGACCCCGCCGATAAAGGGTCCCAGCGAAAGACCGGCATACGTCCCCGCCATGTTTAACCCCAGGGCCCGGCCCCTCTCGGTGGCGGGGAATATCGAGGTCAATATGGAGAAACTGGCGTTGAAGGCAATGCCGGCGCCGATTCCCTGGAGGGCGCGCGCAATGAGAAGCATGACGACCGAGTTAGCGGCCCCACCCAGGAAGGAGGCAATGGCGGACAGCAACAGTCCGAGGATGAAGAATTTCCTCCGCCCGAAGATATCGGAGAGGCGGCCGGCCGGCACCTGAATTATGGCGATGGCCAGGAAATAGACCGTGCTGACCCAGGTCATCACCACCGCTTCCATGGCGAACTCCCGCCCCATCGTCGGCAGGGCCACGTTCACGGAGGCCACCAGAAACGGCATAATGAAGGAGGTTATCGTGGCGATGACCAGGATGATGTTCTTATTAACGGCGGCGCCGGCGGCGTTTTTCATCTCAATACCGTTCCCCGTTCCTAAAAAGGTCAAATTTATACCAGATACGGGCGAAGGTCAGGCCGCCAGGGTCGGGTGCCGGGCTATACGGCGGAATCCACCCGGTCCGGTGGCCTGGCCGCCTTACCGGCGGCCGGTGGTAGCGGCGCCCGGGATATCTGCTTCCGGTAGCCGCACCCGAAGCAGCGCTTACCCTCGAAAATGGTGCCGTCTTCCGGCAGGCCGAGCTCTACCTCGGTGAAATTTCCGACCACCTTCTCCGGCGGCAGGCAGGGCATATTGACGCGGGGCTGCACCTTGAAGTCCTCGGCGGTGATGCCGGCACAGGTGGCGATTCCACGCTCGGGGGTCAGCTCCTCGTCGATAACGCCGTCCCCACCCAGGTACTTATCGATGGAGATGGCCGCCTTCCGGCCGGCGGCAATCGCCCGGATGACGGAGTCCGGACCGGTCACGGCGTCGCCGCCCGCCCAGACCCCCTCCCGACTCGTCGCCATGCCGGCGTCTGCCCGGATGGTATTGCCCCGGCCCGTGCTGACCTTGAAATCGGCGGGGATATCCGGCGACTGCCCGATGGCGCCGATGACCGTGTCGTAGGCCACGTCGAACTCGCTGCCCTTTATCGGCACCGGCCGGCGGCGTCCGCTGGCGTCAGGTTCGCCGAGCTCCATACGGTTGCAGGTGAGGAGGAGTCCTCCGTCTTTCTGGCTTACCCGGACATGGCCGGTAAGGAACTCAATTTTGATACCCTCTTCCAGCGCCGCCTCAACCTCCTCGGCGCTGGCGGGCATCTCGGCGCGGGTGCGCCGGTAAACGATTATCACTTCTTTAGCACCGAGGCGCAGGGCGACCCGGGCGCTGTCGACGGCCACGTTGCCCCCGCCGATGACCGCCACCTTCTTGCCCACGTCCACCTTTTCCCCCAGGTTGGCATCCCTCAGGAAGGACGCACCGTCGAAGACGCCGGGCAGGTCCTCCCCCGGGACGCCCAGGCTCATGCCGCGGTGGGCCCCCGGCCCCAGGAAAACGGCGTTGTAGCCTTCCGCAAAGAGACTGTCCAGGGACTCAATCCGGGTGTTCAGCTTTATGTCAACCCCGACGCTCTTGATTTCCTCTATCTCGCCGTCGAGCACCTCCGGCGGCAGGCGGTAGTCCGGTATGCCGACGCGCATCATCCCGCCGGCTTTAGAGAACTGCTCGAAGACGGTGACCTGGTGTCCCGCCCTGGCCAGGTAGTAGCCGGCCGTCAGCCCCGCCGGGCCGGAGCCAACCACCGCCACCTTCTTGCCGGTCGGCGGTTTCCGGCGGGAATGCTGCTTCCACTCGCCGGTATCGCGGTCGGCCACGAAGCGCTTGATAAACTTGATGGAGATAGGCTCGTTCAAAGCGCCGCGCCGGCAGGCCTCCTCGCAGGGGTGGATGCAGACCCGCCCCAGCACACCGGGGAAGGGGACCTTCTCCCTGACGATAGCCAGCGATGCCTGGTACTTGCCCTCGCCGGCCAGGTAAACGTAGAGCGGCACGTCGATGCCCGCCGGGCAGGCGTATTGGCAGGGCACCGCCAGCGACTCCCAGTCGCAGTCGGGCTTGTATTCCGACCCGGCGTCTATCAGGGCGCCGACGGGGCAGACCTCGACGCAGGCGCCGCAGAAGCGGCAGCCCGAGTCCTGGAGGGGCCGGTCATAGGCGGTGCCGACCACCGTCTGGAAGCCGCGGTTGATGAAGCTGATAGCCCCGATACCACGGTGGTCGGAGCACATCAGCACGCACCGGCCGCAGAGGACGCAGAGATTGTAGTCCCGCCGGACGAGTGGCTCCCGGGCATAGTCCACCGGCAGCCCTTTGTACTGGAACGGCAGGGCGATTTCTTTTATGCCGATGTAATCGGTCACATACTGGAGCTCGCACTGCTTGTTGGCGGGACAGCTGACGCAGCG
>JBDRFW010000223.1:0-9617 GCA_043818415.1 Chloroflexota bacterium
CCCTTCTTCTCTGTCTTTCAAATAGTTTGTATACTTCCATAGGCAAAGTATTGATGACATACTTATACCTCCCTTACTTCCCCAGTCCCTCTTTCTCTCTGTCATTCTGGCGTAGGCCAGAATCCACTCCCCTTATCACCACCCCTGGATTCCAGCTTTCGCTGGAATGACATCAACTTTACTTCCCCAGGGCCTCTTTCCTGAGAATCTCGGCCTTGTCCGTCTTTTCCCAGGGCAGGTCGAGGTCGTCGCGGCCGAAGTGCCCGTAGGCGGCCGTCTGGAGGTAGATGGGACGGCGCAGGTTGAAGTCCTGGATAATCGCCCCGGGGCGGAGGTCGAAGTGCTTGTTAATCAGGTCCTTGATGACCTGGTTGTCCATCTTGCCCGTACCGAAGGACTCGATGGAGACGGAGAGCGGGTGGGCCACTCCGATGACGTAGGCCACCTGTATCTCAAAGCGGTCGGCGAGTCCGGCGGCCACCACGTTCTTGGCGATGTACCGTGCCATGTAGGACGCCGAGCGGTCTACCTTGGTGCAGTCCTTGCCGGAGAAGGCCCCGCCGCCATGCCGGGCGACGCCGCCGTAGGTATCGACGATAATCTTGCGCCCCGTAAAGCCGGTGTCCGATACCGGCCCGCCGATGACGAACCGGCCGGTGCCGTTGATATAGTATTTCGTATCGCCGTTTATCAGCGAAGCCGGGACGACCTCCCCGATGACGTGCTTGATGATATCCTTTTCAATCTGGTCGCGGGTGACATCGGGGTCATGCTGGGCGCCGATAACGACGTTGACGATCCGCTTGGGCACGCCCTTGTTGTATTCCACGGTCACCTGGCTCTTGCCGTCCGGGCGGAGGTACTTAAGAGTTTTGTCCTTCCTGACCTGGGCCAGGCGGCGGCAGAGCTTATGGGCCAGGGAGATGGGAAGGGGCATCAGCTCCGGCGTCTCTTTACAGGCATAGCCCACCATCATACCCTGGTCGCCGGCCCCAATCTCGTCGAGGTGGCTGACCCCGGTGCTCTCCTTGGCCTCCAGCGACTTGCTCACCCCCATGTTAATATCGGCGGACTGCTCCTTGATGGAGACCATCACGCCGCAGGACTCGTAGTCAAAGCCGTATTCCGGCTTGTTGTAGCCGATATCATGGACGACCTTCCTGACCACCTTGGGGACATCGACGTAGCAGGAGGTGGTAATCTCTCCCATCACGACCACCAGCCCGGTGGTGGTGGCGACCTCACAGGCCACCCGCCCGTAGGGGTCTTTAGCCATGATGGCGTCCAGGATGGCGTCCGAAATCTGGTCGCACATCTTGTCCGGGTGACCCTCGGTAACCGATTCCGATGTCAGCATGTAGTTCGGCGAGTTGGCAAAACTGTCAGACATGTTATTCCTCCGTTCTCAGAGGGTCGGATAATCTCCGGCCCGTTAATCGGCTAGGTCCCTTCCTCCCAGCTGGCCAGGTACTTCCGCTGCTCCGCGGTCAGGGTATCGATGGCGATGCCCATCGCCCGGAGTTTCAGCCGGGCCACCTCTTTATCGATTTCCTCCGGCACCTGGTGCACCTTAATCTCCAGCTTCCCCCGGTTTTTCACCATGTATTCGGCGCAGAGCGCCTGGTTGGCAAAGCTCATGTCCATGACGCTGGCCGGGTGTCCCTCGGCCGCCGCCAGGTTGATGAGTCGCCCCTCGCCCAGCAGGTACAGGCGGCGCCCGTCCTTGAACGTATATTCGTCAACAAAGTTCCTGATGGTCCGGGTCTTTTTGGCCAGGCCCTCCAGGGCCGGGATATTAATCTCCGCATTGAAATGGCCGCTGTTGGCCAGGATGGCGCCGTCCTTCATCGCCTGGAAGTGGGCCTTATCAATGACGTTCTTGTCACCGGTGACGGTGATGAAAATATCACCCACCCTGGCGGCCTCCAGCAGGGGCATGACCTGGAAGCCTTCCATGACCGCCTCCAGGGCGCGCACCGGCTCCACCTCGATGACGATGACTTGGGCCCCCAGCCCCCGCGCCCGCATGGTGACGCCGCGTCCCGTCCAGCCGTAGCCGCAGACCACCACCTTCTTGCCCGCCCAGAGGATGTTGGTGGCGCGGGTAATGCCGTCGATGGTGCTCTGCCCCGTCCCGTAACGGTTATCGAAGAGGTGCTTGGTCTGGGCATCGTTGACGGCAATCATGGGGTACTTCAGCTGGCCGGCCCGGTGCATGCTGTGCAGGCGGATAACGCCGGTGGTTGTCTCCTCGGCGCCGCCGATAATACCGGCAATAAGGTCGGTCCTTTTAGTATGAATCGTCGTCACGAGGTCGGCGCCGTCATCGATGGTGATATTCGGTTTGAAGTCCAGGGCGTTGTTGATATGCTTGTAGTAGGTGGCCTCGTCCTCACCCTTAATGGCACTGGTGGGAATGCCGTACTCCACCAGCGCCGCCGCCACGTCATCCTGGGTGCTGAGGGGATTGGAGGCACAGAGCACGACCCCGGCGCCGCCCGCCTGGAGGGTCAGGGCCAGGTTGGCCGTCTCCGTGGTGACGTGGAGACAACCGGAGATACGCACACCTTTTAAGGGCTTCTCGGCGGCGAACCTCTCCCTGATAATGCCGACGACCGGCATCTCCCGGAAAGCCCAGTCAATGCGCTGCCGGCCGGTTTCCGCCAGGGACATGTCCCGGACGTCATAGCTGGTGGAGGCCATTTGATACTCCTTCCCGCCAAAAGTGTTAATAAACCATGATACCCTATATCGGGTAAGATTTCAAACGCATTTTTGGACAGCTGTCACCCGGCTAGCCGATTCCCCAGTCCAGGTAGCCCTGCCGCACTACCGTCGCGTACTCCTTGGAGGGGAGGGCCTCCTCCAGCCGGCCCGACCAGATATAGGTGACGGCCGAGTGCGGCTCGTTGTCCTCATCGAAGACGGTTACATTCAACCGGGTATAGCCGGCCTCGTGTTTATCCAGCTGCCGCAGGCAGGCCTCACTGACCTCATAGATAGCGCCGCGTACCTCCCCGCCCCGGAACGTGATGATGCTGGCCTTGCCACCCCGCCACTCCCGCGACCACCCGGTAAAGACCATCTTGTGGTTGGGCAGGGTGGCCGGGAACTTCGGCTGACTGTCCGGGCAGCGCTCCCGCATCTGTTTTTTATTCAGGTTGGTGGCATAGGCAAAGTAATACACGGTTCGCCTGAGATATCTTTACCCTATTTTTTCCATGTCTTCGCCGCAGCAGACGAGGGCACCGCCGCCCACCTTGGTAACCGTGACTTCGTTGCCGCAGACATTACAGCGGTACTTCTCGCCGACCTTCTCTACTGCCATTTTACTGACCTCCTTCTGTCACCCCGACGGGGTGATGGTGCTCTTCTTCTCAGCAGCCGGGCTCCCCGGGATGACCGCAGCAACTTTGCCTTTTAGCTATTCTGATGAATTGATTACGGAAGACCAGGTATAGCTTCCGGTGCAGGGGCATCGGGGCGGACATATTGGTGAAAAAAGCTCGCAAGCTCGGCATCGCCTTTCCTTTTTACCTCTATTATTTAATTATATTACAACTTCACGGCCAGGGAAACCTGCGAGGCTAAGCACAGGCAAATCTTTAGCGATTTTTTGGATTTTAGATTCCCCTCAGGTTGACATCTTTTTACCAATATGTATAACATGGTTAACGAACGCGAGGGAAAAAGACGGGGTATCTGATATAAGGCAAAACGCGGTAAGAAGTACGTTCATACGTAAAAGCATTTACCGGTAGACACGCCTTATCCGGAGTAACTGATAGCCGACAGGGAAAAATTATGCATAGAGTGCTGGCTGTTATCCTGGCGGGTGGCATGGGGGAGCGCTTGAGCATCCTGTCTCAGGAGCGTGCCAAACCGGCCGTACCTTTCGCCGGGAAGTACCGCATCATTGATTTCACCCTCAGCAATTGCGTCAACTCCGGGGTCTATAACATCATCGTCCTCACCCAGTACCAGCCCGTATCACTCACCGAGCATATCGGCATCGGGGCGCCGTGGGGCCTGGTGCCGCCGGACCGGAGCATCAGGTTGCTCCAGCCTTACCTGGCGCGCGAAGAGGGCCGCGACTGGTACAAGGGCACGGCGGACGCCGTGTATCAGAACCTCAACCGCATCGAGGGGGAGGACGTCCGGGAGGTGCTCGTCCTTAGCGGCGACCACGTCTATAAGATGGACTATTCCGGCATGCTGGAGTTCCACCGGGAAAACGGTGCGGACGTCACGCTGGCGGCCACGCGCATGCCGGAGGAAGAGCTTTACCGCTTCGGCACGATTATCACCGACGAAACGGGGCACATCGTGCACTTCCAGGAAAAGGTCAAGAGCCCGCAGAGCAACCTCGTCTCCATGGGCGTCTATATCTTCAACGTCAATATCCTCCGCGAGTGGCTGGACGCGAGGACGGGGCACGACTTCGGCCGGAACGTCTTCCCCAGGATGGTCAACAAGGGCCGAATGTTCGCCTTCATCTTCGACGGCTACTGGCGCGATATCGGTACCGTGGAGAGCTACTGGCAGTCGAACATGGAGGTGCTCGCCTCGGCACAGTCGTTCCTGGCCGATATCGACTGGCCGATATATACCAAGGAGGTGGAGGGGCCGCCGACCAAGGTCGGCGAGAAGGCCACGGTGGTCAACAGCCTGATATCCAACGGCTGCCATATCGACGGCTGTGTCGAGCACTCGGTACTGTCGCCGGGGGTCCAGGTGGCCGAAGGCGCCGTCGTCAAGGACTCCATCATCATGGACAACTCTCACCTCGGCCGGGAAAGCGTTACCGACCGCGTCATACTGGACAAGGCGGTCATCATTGAGCCCGGCGCCCACGTGGGCAGCGGTGACGACTACCATATCAATCGCGGCAGCCCCAAGGTGCTGAATACCGGACTGACCATCATCGGCAAGCGGTCGGTCGTCCCGTCCGGCTACCGCATCGGCCGCAATTGCATCATCTTCGACAACGTCGTCGGGGGGGACTTCCCCGACTCCGAAATCAAGAGCGGCGAAACGGTCCGGCCGAAGCACCGGCCGATACGGATAAGGGCCTGACCCCGCCGGCAGCCCGGCCGGAACCACCGCCCCGGCACCGAGAGGAACCAGCCTATGTCTGAACTGAGACAGGACGTGACCACCAAGGAGTGGGTCATCCTGGCCCCGGAGAGGGGTAAGCGCCCACAGCAGCGGCCGAAGGTGAAGCCGGCGCGTGCCGGGGAGCTGCCGAGCTGGGACTCGACCTGCCCCTTCTGCCCCGGCAACGAAGCCGAAACCCCGGACGAGGTCTGCCGGATACCGGAATCGGGCGAACCCTCGGCCTGGGAGGTGAGAGTGGTGCCCAACCGCTTTGCGGCGCTGACCCCGGAGGCGGACCCCACCCGGACGGAGGAGGGGCCGTTCTTCCGGAAGATGGGCGGCTACGGCGTCCACGAGGTTATCATCGACAGCCCCTCCCACAACACGCCGCCGGCCCTGCTCCCCTACGAGCACCTGGAGAAGGTGCTGATAACCTTCCAGGACCGGTATAACGCGCTGAAGAAAAACAAGCAAATCCGGCACATCATCATCTTCAAGAATGCCGGCTGGGCGGCGGGGACGTCCCTGGTGCACCCTCACTCCCAGCTGGTGGGGACGCCCATCATGGCGCCCTACTTTCACCGCAAGTTCGATGTGGCCCACGACTACTTTGCCGACCTGGGGCGTTGCCTCTACTGCGACCTCATCGCGTGGGACCTGGGGCAGGCGGAGAAGAGGGTGGTGGCGGATACGGACGGCTTTATAGTGGTGCACCCCTACGCCTCGCACGCCCCCTACGAGACCTGGATTTTCCCCAAGATGCACTGCTCATCCTTCGGGAAGTTCCCGCGGGGGCAGCTGGGCGAGCTGGCCAAAGTACTCAAGGACGTCCTCTTCTGCCTTTACAAGGGTCTGGATAATCCGGCCTACAACCTGATTATCGACAGCACGACGACGGCCGACGAGGAGGACCCGTACTACCACTGGCACATCAGGATAATCCCGAGGCTGGGTACCATCGCCGGCTTTGAGATAGGGTCCGGCATCTCCATCAGCACGGCACTGCCGGAAGAGACGGCCGCCCACTTGAGGCAGGTGGCCAAATCATGCCCGGGGGATGTCTGCATCGCTTTCAAGGAAGAGAAATAGCCGGGGCACCGCTATTTGAGGTCGAGCAGGCGGGCTAAAAAATCTTCCACTTCCGCCGGGGAGCGCAGAAAGTACTCCGCCGCCGAGGACGTTTCCCCCGGGCCGACGTAGACACTCCAGCCGTCGGGGCGGCGCACCACTTTGAAGGCGTCTTCATCGGTGGTATCATCACCCAGGAAGATGGTCAGCACCCGCTCCAGCTTCCGAGCCGACCTTATTTCGCGGCTGATGGACGTCACCGCCTTGCCCTTGTGCCAGTCAATCGGGGGGCGGACCTCCCAGATTTTCTTCCCGGTGGTCACTTTGATTTCACCTCTGGCCACCAGCGGCGCGGTCAGGCTTTTAAAGGTCTCCGCCACCACGCCTTCCTCCCCCTTTTTCACCAGCCGGTAGTGGACGCTCAGGCTCAGTCCCTTATCCTCGACGATGACCCCGGCGATATTTTGAAGCGCCGCCGCCAGCCGCCCGGAAAGGTCGTTAATCGCGGCGCGGGCCGTCTCCGCCTCCGGGCTGACCCAGTTAAGGCCAGGGCCCTCTATCTCCAGCCCGTGGTTTCCGGCGTAGTAGATGCCGGCGATGGCCACCAGCGACTTCAACTCGCTCATGGCGCGGCCGCTGATGATGCCCACGCTGAAGCGCGGCTGATGCGTCAGGGCGGTGAGCTTGTCCCGGACGGCGCCGGAGAGCACGGCATCCCGGGGCCGGCCGACGATGGGCGTCAGCGTGCCGTCGTAGTCGGAGAGGAGCAGGACGTGCGGTGCCTCCCGGCAGGCTGCCGCGAAGTCCCGCCACGCCGCGAAGAGGTGCTCCACTAGACCCCCGCTATCTCGATGAGCCGGGCGACCATGGAGGCGCCCCAGCGATAGATATTATTGGCGGACACGATGTCCCGCATCCTGGACATACGCCGCCGCCGCTCCGCTTCCGGCATCTCGATGGCCTCCTTGATTTTAAGAGCAAACTCGCCGATGGCGAAGGGATTGATGAGCAGGGCGTCCCGCATCTCCACGGCGGCCCCGGTAAACTTGCTGAGGATGAGAACGCCGTCGCCGTCAACGCGGGCGGCGACGTACTCCTTGGCCACCAGGTTCATGCCGTCGTGCAAAGAGCTGACGACGCAGAAATGGGCCAGGCGGCGCAGCGCATTGAGGGTATCGTGGGAGAGCTGCCGCGTCATGGGGACCACCGGCTGCCAGGCGTCCGTGCCGTACTTTTTGTTGATGCCTTCCATGAGGTCGTCGATGCGCTGCCCTATCTCTTTATAGGTGTCGATCTGGGTGCGGCTGGGCATACCCGCCTGGATGAAGACCACCTTGCCGCGGTATTCCGAGTTGTCCTCCAGGAACTTGTCCAGAGCTAGGAGCCGCTCCGGGATGCCCTTGGTATAGTCCATGCGGTCCATGCCGATGCCGAGGTACTTGCCTTCCAGGTGGAACTCCTTCTTAAGGGCGGCCATCTCTTTCTCCACCGCCGCCGACCCCGCCGCCTCGCAAATACCGTCGAAGTCAACGCTGATGGGAAAAGGCTCGACGATGGTGGTGTTGCCCTGGCGGAAGATGGTATCCTCTTCCCGGACCGTCCTGGCCTCCAGGCTGCGTTCCACCGACTCTATAAAATTATTGCAGAAGGCCTGCGTGTGGAACCCCATGAGGTCGTTGCCGAGCAAACCGGCGAGGATTTCCTCGTGCCAGGGACAGGTGCGCAGCACCTCGTAGGCCGGCCAGGGGATGTGCCAGAACTGCCCGACCGTCAGGTCCGGGTTCCTTTCCTTGAGGTAATGCGAGAGCAGGGCGAAGTGGTAGTCCTGCACCAGCACCACCGCCGGGCGGTCGCCTATCTCCTTGATGACGGCATCGGCGAAGATATTGTTCACCTTTTGATAGGTATGCCAGTCGTCCTCGTTGAAGACCGGCGGTGTGAAGGTGACGTGGCAGAGCGGCCAGAGTCCCTCGTTGGAGAAGCCCAGGTAGAACCCGGCCACCTCGTCTTCCGTCAGCCAGACGCGGCGCAGGGTATATTCGGGATTGTCCGGTGGCACGGCAACGCGGTCATGCTTATCGACCACCTTGCGGTCGGCATCGCCGGTGCCCTGGGCCACCCAGGTACCCCCCGAGGCCCGCATCACGGGGTCGAGCGCCTCGGTCAGCCCGCTGACGGGGCGATTCCACTTTATCTCCTTGCCGGACAGGCTGTGGACGTAGGGCTCGCGGTTGGAAACGACGATGAACAGGCTGTCGCCGAGCTTGCTCTGCACCAGCCGGTAAAGCCGGTCCTTGTTCCACTGAAGCTCATCCATGCTGCGTCACCTGCCTTTATTCCGGACTAGCCCCCGCCGCCCACTCTAGGGTAATTGAAGCACCCCGGACTGTCAAGCTAGGCGCGGCTTTTCCGGTGCCGGCCGCGGAGGCGGGTTATCAGGCGCTGGAGGCGGCGGTACTTCACCGGCCGGAACTTGCCGAGGCTGAAGAGCTTCGGGAAAAGGGTCTTGCGGGTTTCCTCAATGACGAAGAGGCTGCCGCCGGCCAGGACGGCGATGCCCCACTGCTCGATGCCCAGGGGGACGGTGCGGAAGGCCACCTGGAAGAAGGGTAAGTACACCACCGAAAGCTGCAGCAGGATGGCCAGTGAAATGGAGCCCACCAGCCAGCGGTTGCGCAGGATGCCCAGCTTGAAAACGGTGCGCTCGTCAGAGCGGGCGTTGAAGGCGCGGAACCATTCGAAGGCGACCAACGAGCAGAAGGTGACGGTGCGCGCTTCCTCGATGCTCATCCTCGCCTGGGCCCAGTTGAAAATCAGGAAGACCCCGACGCCCATGATGGTAGCCATGGTGGCGACGCGCATTAACAGGCCGGGGTAGAGTATGCCCACCGCGGGGTGGCGCGGGGGGTGCTTCAACTCGTCCCCGACCTTGGGCTCCAGCCCGAGCGGGACCGCCACAGCCGTGTCCGTGACCAGGTTGACCCAGATACTCTGCACGGCCAGCAGCGGTGCTTTGCCGAGGAACAGTATGGTGAGAATCAGCGCCAGGAGCTCGCCGATATTGGTGCTCAACAGGAAGAAGATGACATTACGCAGCCGGGTGAAGATGGCCCGGCCCTCGTCCACCGCCGCCACCACCGAGGCGAAATTATCGTCGGCCAGGGTCATGTCGCAGGCTTCCTTGGCGACGTCCGTGCCGGTGATGCCCATGGCGATGCCGATATTGGCCGCCTTCAGGGCCGGGGCGTCGTTGACACCGTCGCCGGTCATGGCGACGATGTGCCCGCGGCTTTTCAGGGCCTCAACAATCCTCAATTTCTGTATCGGCTCGATGCGGGCGAAGACGGAGATGTTCTCCACCCGCCGTGAAAGCTCCTCGTCGTCCATCTCGCGGAGCTGGCCACCCGTCACCGATTCCCCCGGGGGCAGGTCGAGCTGGCGGGCGATTGACT
>JBDRFW010000224.1:0-3874 GCA_043818415.1 Chloroflexota bacterium
GTGCATGTACTGCTGGCACTTATTCTTGTCGTGCCCCGCCTCCGTTATCGCCCCGGCCGGGCAGCGCTTGATGCAGGCTACGCACTTCTCGCCGGCGTAGAACAGGCAGTTGGCGTAAGTCCCCGCGGCTGTCCTGGGGCTGGCCGGCAGTTCCAGGCTGGTGACCACGCTCCCAGTGCGGTGGGCGATGCCGCGCTCGGTGATGAACCCGTCGGAAAGGCTGAAGGTGCCCAGCCCGGCGGCGTAGGCGATGTGCCGCTCCGACCAGTTCGAATACATGCCTTTTTCATTGCGTTCGATTTTCAGGAGGGGCGGCAGCCCCGGTGCCGCCGCCAGGTAGCCCCGGGCGGTCAGGAGCGCCATGACGTGCGCCCGCAGCGCCTCGTTGAGCTTCTCCCCGAACCAGCGGGTGTGCGACCACAGCCGGGAGGGGTGGCGCGTCTGGGTGCGGTTTGACTTGCGGGTGTTCAGGGTGATGGGCAGTATCCAGCTGATGACCGAGATGCGCCGGGGCAGCTCGTCGGGTTTCTTATCGCCGGCGCGGGCCAGGGCCTCGCGGGGGGTGAGGTGGGTGGTAGCGATGATGGCCTTGTACTCGGTGAACAGGGGGTCGTCGCCGTCGGCGAACTGCACCAGCGGCTCGTCGAAAATGATATCTTTCTCGGGCGTGGGCATACGGTTCAGGGGACTGTTAGCGACGAACGACTTTACTTCGGCGGTGATGAAACCGGCCATGTCGGCCGGGCTTTTAGTTTGCGGCAGGGTGGCGGTCATGATAATACCTCGTCGACGTTACCAGAATAGTTTACATAAAGTTAGAGAATTTACCCGATTACCGGCCGGTCTTCCAGCACCTTTTTCAACGACGGCGTCGGCATGAGGAAATCGTCCTCGGAGAGGTAGGACTCCCCGATGACCCTCATCTTTTCCAGCAGGGCGTAGAGGTTAATCCCCCAGCCGATGCCCCAGACCTCCGGGGTGAAAATGCGGTCGCTATCCGGGTTCCAGTAGGCCTCTCGCAGGCGCTCGATGGTGGGGAATCGGAAATCGTAGGGGATGAAACCCAGCTTGCCGTGCCAGTGCCGCTCTTCCCGGGGCTTTTCCAGCTCCTGGAAGACCGCGGCCAGGGTGACGGTAATCGCCGCCGCCTGAATCAGCCTGAGAAACCACTCCTTGCTCATTTCGACTCCTTTTAAATGCCTTTAGTTTCCGTTCCCATGACTACCGAGGCCTCAATCTGGCGTGGCGGTATGTCCCAGTACTCTGTTAACAGTTTATACTTATCCGGCAATAATTTAAAGCCCTGTTTCCGGTAAAAAGCGATGGCCCCGCGGGCATCTGCCCAGGTGCCCACCAGTAAACGCGGTGTGGTCGTCAGGTTCTTGATATGCTCCAGCAGCTTCCGGCCGATGCCCCGGTGCTGGTACCGCGGCAGGACGTAGGCGTGGCGGATGAGGGTCACGTCCTTAATCGGCTCGATGCCCATCACACCCACCAGCTCCCCGTCGGCCTCCCACCCGTAGAAGGTCACCCGCTGCATCTCCCGCGCCAACTCATCATGCGGCATATAGGGCTGGTGATAGCAGTCGCTCGCAATGACGCCGTCGTAGGCCCTGGCGGCCTCGTTGATGATGTCGTAGATTCTCCCGGCATCGTTGGGCCGGCAGCCGCGAATCATCGTCCCCCATTACCTCCCCTTTATCAATTATTATACCCAAGGCGTTTTATCAAGGGAAGCCCCGGCGGCCCTAATCCGGTCGGTGGTTTGATGTTTTACCGGTAAAGATATGCTATAATTGGGTATTATCAGGTGCCCCCGGTTTTCCGGGGGTGCTGACCCAGAGGCCGGTGTCGCGCCTGTTTTCTCTCCATGTTTTAAAGTCGTGGGGGAGCTATGCGGGCAGTCGGCGGGGCCTATCAAGTTTCGGGAGGTTGGCGATGAGCGCGAAGATTAACCTGGAAGAGTTTGCCAGGACGGCCGAGAGGGTCCGGGAGAAAGCGCTGGCGGAAGGCCGGCTGCTGGACAATCCCACCGACGCGGAGCTGCGGGCGCTGGTAGCTAAAGAGGAGGGGGTCGTCAAGACGATTTACGATAACTTCGTGGCGGAGAGCGAGCCCACCTCGCGGTCGCAGGGCTTCACCAAGAACAGCGTCGACGAGCCCTTCGGCGAGGCGGAACTTCAACTTCTCAAGCAGTGCGAGCAGTCCCTGGCCAGGGAAAAGCTGATATCCGTCGACCGGACAGTGGGCAACCCGGACAGCGGCACGGTCGTCAGGCTCATCATCCCGGAGAAGTTCGCCCACGTGGCCTACGGCGGCCGCAACCTCTTCGTGCCGGTGAAGAAGCCGGTGACCAGGCCGGACTATCAAATCATCTTCTTCGGCGATGAAGCCTGGGAGACCAATAAAAAGAAGCCCCTGCCCCAGAAGGACATCACCATCCGCCTGGCCCTGCTGGACGACGGACGGGCGGTCAAGATTGTGCGCAACAGCAACTACATCGGGGAGTACAAGAAGGGCGTCTTCGCCTCCGAGGACTGGGAGGCCAAGACCCGGCGCGGCGGCATCTTCCTCCACGCCGGCTGCCGCGAGGACTACCTCCAGACAGCCCATGGCGGCTATAAGCCGGTGCGGACCCTGCTCATCGCCCTGAGCGCCAACGGCAAGACCACCATGACCTGCCAGATTCTCGCCCGCAAGGGTATGGAGAGGTCGTGGCTGGTCCAGGACGACGGCGGTACCCTGATGCCGGACGGCTCGTTCTACGGCTTCGAGCAGGGCGGTGTGTTTGTCAAGACGGAGGGCGTGAACCCCGGCGAGCAGGTGGAGATATTCTACGGCCTGCTCAAGGCCGAGACGGTGCTGGAGAACGTCTACGTCACCCCGGAAGGCGATTTCGATTTCGAGAACTTCGAGAGGACATCCAACGGCCGGGCGGTGGTGGCGCGGAAGGACTTCATGCACGCCAGCCCCCATATCGACGTACCGCGCATCGATAACGTTATCCTCATCACCCGCGGGCCCACCATCCCGGCCATATCCCGGCTGACCCTGGAGCAGGCCACCGCTTTCATGGTGCTGGGACAGGCCATGGAGTCGTCGGCGGGCGACCCCACCCAGGCGGGGAAGATAAGGACGGAGTTTTTCTACGACCCCTTCATCGCCGGCGACCGCGCCGCCCACGCCAGCCGCTTCTACGATATTCTGGAAGGGCTGCCCCACGTGAGCTACTACCTGATGAACACGGGGTCGGTGGGGGAGGGCTACCACTTCAAAGATATTACGGTGGCCCACACCATGAGCATGCTCGACTCGCTGCTGCGGGGCGGGCTGGAAGACTGGGTGGACTCCCCCGGCGGTCTCAAGGTGCCGGCCGCCATCCGCGCCGTTGACGACATCGTGGTGCACCCGGAGCGACTTTACAGCCACGCCGAGTTCGAGGCGAAGCAGAAGGAGCTCAACCGCATCCGCTACGAGGCCATCGAGGCGGTGGGCGGGGGACTGAACGCCAAGGTCAGGGCGGTGTTTAATAAGCCATAAACACGAATCTCTTTAATAAAGAATTAACGCCCCCCGAAGGAATAAAGGGGGGCGCTTTATTGTTTTATGACAGGTAAGTATTTGCTATTAGTTAAGCCATATAAGTTCAAGTTTAATAGATAGTGGTTATTTTAGATTTTTTTGCCTTTTTACGTAAAACGTCAATCAATATTTTATTATATTTTTTGTTAATACTTCTGTTGTGCATAAATCTCCTTTTTTCCTCTGGTGGGAGTAGTTTAATTGATGGAGATAAGCCATCAATATAGACCTGCCAGTCTAAAGTAATTAGTTGCATTTCGAATGCTAAAGCCGTAAATGGATATATTCTAGG
>JBDRFW010000225.1:0-3960 GCA_043818415.1 Chloroflexota bacterium
TCTGCAGGTCTTCCGGCATCTCGAACTTTCTCAGGCCGTCTACCGCTAACCTGAGCAGCCCGCCGGCCCCATAGAAATCGGTTCCCCAGACAATTCTCTCCGGACCGGCGAATTGAATCGCCTCACCGATGATTTCGGCTAACCGCCTGGGCGCATTCTGCGACCAGGACATGATCAAGCTGAGACTGATGTAAACTTTGGGATGAGTTAAAGCCACCATGTTCAGGTCACGGGTATACGGCCAACCGGCATGGAAAGCGATGATCTTCAGGTCATAGAAATCATTAGCGACATCATCCAGCTGAATCGGCAGGCAATATTTGGCTTTGCCCGGAGGGCACCAGCTAAAACCGGTGTGGATAGAAATCGCGACTCCTAACTCGTTGCATCTCGCGTAGAAAGGCCACAGCCTTTCATCATTGATGTAGGTATCTTCGGGAGGATAGAATTTTACCAGCTTGCAGTTTTTCTCTTTGGCCAGGTAATCCAGCTCCCAAAGAACGTTTTTCATTCCTCTATGAATAAACGGGCCGACGTTAGCCTGAAGGATGAACCTATCCGGGTGCTTTTCGCAGGCGGCCAACAGATAGCCGTTAGTGGACCATTTGGTGGAATAGCCGGTAGTGTCCATCATGGACTCGGGAAGAACACAGGCCATATCTACACCGTAGCGGTCCATGTAGACAAGAAGCTGTTCGTCTTCGGGCATTTCCGGTTTGGCAGGCTTGGCCGCTTCTTGAGCTTTGGGAGCTTCGGAGGGATGGTGGGGGACAGCGCCAAACGCGCGGGCAGTCTCGGCGGTGCCGTACACCCATTGTTTGTAGGCCGGGAAGTAATCGAAGTACTTTTTGGTATCGCCACTAAGATGGCATTCGACGTCTATCTTGAAATAGTCGTCTTTGGCAAATTCGGGATGTGCCATTGTTCCAACTCCTTTTTGCCGGGGCTATTACTTCTTCTCCGGGCGGTAGCTCCGGAAGTACTTGGTCTTGTTGAGGCGGGCCTCGTACTGCTCGTGCATCTTGTGGAAGGCGGCCCTTTCGCCCATGCCCTCGCGGTCGCGGATGAACATGAGCTCCTTCTCGTCCTCACTGTACTTGAGGTTGGTGCTGAAGGTGTGGTAGAGGATGACCTCCTTGAGGCTGTGTACGCCGAGTCTTTCCAGCATGTGGCGGCGGGCGAACTTGCCCATGACCACGCAGTCGCGCGGCAGCAGGGCGATGGCGGCGGCCAGGTTATGCGTCTCGGTCTCCAGGTCGGCCTCGGGGACGGCCTTGGTGCAGTAGCCGGCTTCATCGGCCTCGACGCCGCTGATGGTGCGGCCGGTGAGGAGGATTTCCTCGACCTTCTTGGTATGGCCCATGAGCAGCTCGAGGGGCAGGGTGGGAAGGCCGCCGAAGGCGAGCCGCTGGCCCATCTGGGAGAACTTGGAGTTGTCCGCGGCGACGACGATATCCGAGGCCTTGACGATGTAGAGGCCGGCCTCGATGGCCCAGCCGTGGACCTGGGTGATGACTACCTTATTGCAGTCGAGAATGGCCTGCGTGAAGCCGTAGAGCTGGTCCTGGTCCGTCTGGAGCCTGATTCTCTGGCTGGGCTTGACGCCTTTCTCGCCGCCGTAGATGCGGTAGACCATGGACAGGTCGAACCCGGCGCAGAAGTTCTTGCCGGCGCCCCTGAAGATGACCACGTTGCAGTCGTCATCGTGGTTGATTTCCCACATGGCCTTCTTGATATCGCCGGTCATCTCTTCTTCCCCGATGCTGATGGCGTTGTTCTTGTCCGGCCGGTTCAGGGTCAGGTAGGTAATCTTGGGTTCTTCCTTGTCCTTCTCCAGAAGAATTGACTTGAATTTGGGATAAGCCATAGCGTTTTCCTCCCGTATTAATATTTTTCAAAAAGCCCTGTCAGCGGTATTTACACTTGCCGGTCCCGGCGGGTCCGGGCAGCCGGGCAAGGGAAAAGAGAGGTTGTGGTCTATCAACTGCTGTCATAGTAGTAATAGAAATGACGCGGTGTGGATGGTGCCGTTGTCCGAATGGAGTTGAAGTAATGCGAGGCTGCTTCCCTTCCTAACCCGTGTAATCCCATATCACCAGTTCAGCAATGTTGCCTTAAATAGTCCGGTTGCCTTTCCAGTAGACGGGGACGGATAACGCGCCATCGCGCCCGTGGCTATAGTCAGTAACGGAGGTGTCACTGTTAAAACCTGCGTCCCCTTTGCTCGCTCGCCACAATTTACGGGAAAACGTGTACAGGAAATTATGCCGCAATAGTTTACCGCAAGTGGGGGAGCGATGTCAAACGAGGGCTAGCCTTTGGCTTTACTTGCCTTTGTCCGGCCGGTGGAGGCGCAGGAACTGGTAGGCGATTATCCTGTCCGAGGACTCGCCGGAGGGGTCATCTTTCAGGCGGCCGAGCTCCGGTTTGTAAAGCCTGATGATGGCTTCAGCGACGCTGTGGGGGTCGGCCACCTCCGCCAGGGCGTCGTAGCGGGCGCGGGTGAACCCGCTTTTACCGGCCTTGCCGGAAACCGTAACGTCCAGGTAGCTGCGCAGCAGGGCGTTGACGTATTCAGGACGGGCCCGGAGCGACTCCGCGATATAGCGGCCGGTCTCTTCACGGGAGCCGTAACGCGCCCAGAGCTGGAGGAAGAGGGGGGCGTCCCCCGGGAACTTCTCGTAGAGGAGATGCTGCCCGGCCACGGCCTTAATCCGGGAGGCAAGCTTTTCCCCCAGGTTCCGCTCTTCTTCCGGGGAGAGGCCCTTCTTCTCCCCCGATGTCATCAGCCAGAGGAAGCTCTTGGCGGCAAAGGAGAGGGACTGGCCTTCGTCGGCTGTTTCCGTGGTAACGGAGGGGGGCGGCGTGCCGAGGAAGCGCCGGAGGTGCGCCACCTTCCCGGCGCGGGTGGCCAGGTCTTCGCCCAGCCGGCCAAGTCGGCCGCCCAGGTCCCTGGCTTTCCGCGAGGGCCTCCTCAGTGGCCTGACCAGGGCGGACGGGGAGGGGATGAGCCGGCCCGGGCGGGGCACGATTATCAGGAGGACCACCGCCGCCACCAGGATTACCCCGATGATGATGGCGGTGCTCAGGTACCCCGGGACGGCCGGGGGCGGGGGCTGCGGCGCCGGCGCGATGGTGATGATGTTCTGCGGCGGCGGTGCCGGCAGCTCGATGATAGTGGGCGGAGCCGTCTGGACCGTCAGCGGGGGAACCGGCTCGGCGGGCTCCCCGGCCACGGTGAAATTGGCCAGTATCGACCAGTCGGTCATGGCAGGCCGGGTGGCCCTGACCTGCCAGAAGTAGGTGCCGCCGTAGTCCAGCGCCCTGGTCACCGTGTAGGCGGGACCCGGCAGCCTGACGTCAACCAGCGGCGACGCCATGGTGGCGTTATCACTTAACATAAACTGGTACTCGGTGGTGCTGGCGACCGGTCTCCAGGAGAAAGACGGCGTCCGGCTGAGGCCATTGCCGCCGTTGGCCGGGGCCAGGAGCCGGGGTACCGCCGCCGCCAGAGGCTCGATGGAGAACTGGAGGGTCTCCGAATAGGCGCTGTACAGCGGCTGGGTAGTCCTTATCTTCCAGTAGTAGGTCTGGCCGGGCATGAAGCCGGCCTGCCGGTTGCCGGTCTGGTTGGGGCCGGCCAGCACCACGACCTTGTCCTCTTCCGAGGCGATGGTCACGTTGCAGATAATGCTGGAAAAGTTTTTATCCCCGGCGATGAGCAGCTGGTACTCCGTGGACGGGACAGGGCGTTCCCAGGTAAAGGCGATATCGTTGGCCAGGCCGCTGTAGGTATTGACGTGGCTGACGAAGTCCGCGGCCGGGCTCAGTAGCGTTATCTCGATGGTCACATCGGTGAAGCTGTAAAGCTTATTGGTGCCGTTGGTCTTGACCGCCCACAGCTTGCCGGTACTCGCTTTCAGCCCCCGGGGCGCGGCGTTGAGGCTTACGGCGTCGTCA
>JBDRFW010000226.1:0-4147 GCA_043818415.1 Chloroflexota bacterium
TATTTGGAATGAGTTAATTGAGAGTTATCATTACCTCGGAATTAAACCAATTCCTGATATTATAGTTGGTTGCGTCGGCGGCGGTTCCAACTTCGCCGGGATGTACCTCCCCTTCGTTAAGGAAAAAATCGCCGGGAATAAGCCTGACCTGCGCATCATCAACGTCGAGCCGGAAAGCTGCCCGACACTCACCAAGGGATTATACGCTTACGACTACGGCGACGTGGCCGGCATGGCCCCCATCGCCAAGATGTTCACCCTGGGACATACTTTTATGCCGCCGCCCGTCCACGCCGGCGGACTGCGCTACCACGGCATGGCACCCATCGTCTGCCACCTGCACAAGCTGGGATTCGTCGAGGCCAAGGCCGTGCCCCAGGTGGCCACCTTTGAAGCCGGCGTCAAGTTCGCCCGCACCGAGGGCATCATCAGCGCCCCGGAGACCAATCACGCCATCAGGGTTACGATTGACGAAGCCCTCAAGTGCAAACAGGAAGGCAAGTCCAAGGTTATCCTGCCGGCCCACAGCGGCCATGGGCACTTCGACATGGCCGCCTACGAGTCCTACCTCAGCGGCAAACTCCAGGACTACGCCTACCCCGAGGCCATGGTCAAGGAAGCATTGAAGTCCCTGCCCCAGATTCCCGCTTAAACTTCAGGACTGCCTCACGATAAATCCACCGACCCCCTCTTCTCAAAACGGAGAGAGGGTCGGATTTTAATAATAACTTAACATTTATCTTCTATGCTATTATATTAGAAGAGATGAAAAAACCGGCTTTCAAATCCGCCCTGGTAGCTTTCCTCATCGTCGTGACCCTGGCCTTGAGCCTGGGGGGATGTATTACCATCACCTCCCCGGAGGCATCCGCCCCACCAGCGCCCGCCGTTACCCCTGCCGTTACTCCCCCGCCCGCCCCGATTAATCCCGTATGGACGCCCCCGCCGACCAACAACCAGACGGAAGTCCTGCCCAGCATCGCTGACGTCGTAGCGCTGGTCAAGCCTTCCGTGGTGGCGATTAATACCCAGGTGGTCTCCTACGACTTTTTCAACCGGCCCTTCACGCAGGAGGGAGCCGGCTCGGGGTGGATTATCGATTCGGATGGTATTATCGTTACCAATAACCACGTCGTCGAAGGTGCCCGGACCATCACCGTCACCACCGATGACGGCTCGTCCTATACCGCTAACATCGATGCCGCGGCCACCGACCCCCTCAATGACCTGGCCATACTCAAGATAGACGCCCACAACCTGCCGGCGCTGAAGCGCGGCGATACCTCCCAGCTGAGGGTCGGCGATTGGGTGATCGCCATCGGCAATGCGCTGGGACAGGGTATCCGGGCCACCGAAGGGATTGTCAGCCGCAAGGACGTCTCCCTGCCGGTGTCCCAGGGGCAGACGCTCTATGACCTCATCGAGACCAGCGCCGCCATCAACCCGGGCAACAGCGGCGGTCCGCTGGTCAACCTGGCCGGCGAGGTTATCGGCATCACCAGTGCCAAGGTAGCCTCTATCGGTGTGGAGGGCATGGGCTACGCCATCAGCATCAACACGGCCACGCCCATTATCCAGGAGCTGGTCAACAAAGGCTACGTGGTGCGCCCCTGGGTGGGGGTACAGCTCTACACCGTCGACCAGACTGTCGTCAGGCAGCTGGGGCTGAAGGTGAATAAGGGCGTCCTCCTGGTGCAGGTGGTAGCCGATTCCCCGGCGCAACAGGCCGGTCTGAAGGAAGGCGACGTCATCGTCAGCTTCGGCGGCAAAGATGTGACCAACGTCCAGGAGTTGACCCGCATCCTTCACACCTCGGAGGTCGGCCAGCCGCTGGAAGTAAAGTACTGGCGCGGCGATACCGCATCAACCGTCCAGGTAATCCCCGCGGCCAGCCCGCGTCCTTAAGCTAGGCCGCTTTCTTCACGCCCAGCTTCAGGGTGAGACCGCTGATCTTAACCGTCTCCTGGATATCGGCGTCGGTGGGAATCCCCTCGTCAATATCCACGGAAAGCGTTTCCTGCCGGATATAGTCGGCGAAGGCGGAAATACCCTGTACGAAGTAGGCATCCCCCTCGTAGTAGGTCACGATGTGGTCGGTAATCTCGTAGCCGGCGGCCCGGCGCATGTTCTGGACACGGTGGACGATCTCCCGGGCGATTCCCTCGGCTTCCAGCTCGAGGGTGATGGCGGTGGAAATGGCGACGTTGTTGGTCGCTTCGCTGGCAAAGGCGTAACCCTGCCCCTCCAGTCCGGCCACCCTGGTAACGGAGTCCGCCCTGATTTCCTTGACGTTGAGCTCTTCCATCACCAGGGGTGCCACCCTCTCCAGCGCAAGCTTCTCAAAGTCGGAGCTAACGCCGACGCATAATGTCTCCAGGGGCTGGCGCACCTTGACGCCGGCCTGGCTCCGGGCCGCCCGCCCCAGGCTGCATATCTTCATGGCCAGGCGGTTATCATCGGTCAGCTGCCCGTCAACCAGACTGAGGTCAGCCACCGGGAAGTCAGTCATGTGCACGCTCTCCGGGGCGTCTTTGTCCACCGTCCGCACCAGGTTCTGGTACAGCTCCTCGGCGATGAATGGCGTAAACGGGGCCATGAGCTTGGCCAGGGTCACCAGGCACCGGTGGAGCGTATTGTAGGCGGAGAGCTTATCGGCATCGTTTTCACTCCTCCAGAAGCGGCGCCGGCTGCGCCGGACGTACCAGTTGGAAAGCCCGTCGACGAAGCCTTCAATCTTCCGGCCGGCATCGGTCGGGTTATAGTCGTCCAGCGCCGCATCAACATCCGCAACGAGCTGGTTGAGCTCGGAGACAATCCAGCGGTCGAGATCCGATTCCGGCGCAGTGTTCAAATTCTTTCCCGGGACGTAGTTATCGATATTGGCGTAGAGGACGAAGAAGGAATAGACGTTCCACAGCGTCGAAAGAAAGCGGCGCGATACCTCCTCCACCTGCTTCTCGTCGAAGCGGCGCACGTTTCCCGGCGGCGAGGAGGTGAAGAAATACCAGCGCAGGGCATCGGCGCCGTATTTGTCCAGCACCGCCGACGGCACCACCACGTTCCCCCGGGCCTTGCTCATCTTTTCACCCCCGGCATCGAGGATGTGGCCGAGGCAGATGACGTTTTTATAGCAAGGACGCCCGAAGAGCAGGGTGGCGATGGCATGCAGGCTGTAGAACCAGCCGCGGGTCTGGTCGACCGCCTCGCAGATGTAGTCGGCCGGGAAGCGCCCGTCCTCGAGCAGTGTCCCGTTCTCGAAGGGGTAATGGTCCTGGGCCACCGGCATCGCCCCGGAATCAAACCAGCAGTCGATGACCTCCGGCAGGCGGCGCATCGTCTGGCCGCACTTCTCGCAGGTAAAGGTCAGCCCGTCCACGTACGGCCGGTGCAGGTCCAGCGGCTCCGGGAACCCGGAGAACCCCGGCTTATTTTTCATCTCTTCCCGCCCGCCGATGCAGTCAAGGTGTCCGCAGTCCGGGTTATCACAGCGCCAGACCGGCAGCGGCGTGCCCCAGTAGCGCTCCCGTGAGAAGGCCCAGTCCACGTTGTTCTGAAGCCAGTCCCCGAAGCGCCCGTACTTGATGTGGTCCGGGTACCAGTTAATCTCGTCGTTGCCGGAGATGAGGCGTTCCTTGACGGCGGTGGTGCGGATGTACCAGGTCTCCTTGGCGTAGTAGAGCAGCGGCGCATCGCACCGCCAGCAGAAGGGGTAAGTATGCTTTATCGTCCCGGCGCGGAAGAGCAGCCCCCGTTGCTCCAGGTCCTCCAGCACCAGGGGGTCGGCGTCCTTGACGAATTTACCGGAGAACGGGTATTCTCCTATGATATTACCCTGTAAATCGACCTGGTGGACGAAGTCCAGCCCCCACTGTTTACCGGCCTCGTTGTCCACCTCTCCGTAAGCCGGGGCGATGTGGACGATGCCCGTGCCGTCCTCCATGGAAACGAACTCGCCGCCGATAACGCGGTAGGTCAGCTTGTCGTCGGTCTCCTGCGGGTGAAGCTCCCCGCCTTCCTGGAAGCGCCGGCGCTCCACCCCGAAACGGTGAGGGTTGAAAAGCGGCTCGTACCTCAACCCGATGAGCTCCTGGCCGTGCATCTTTAAAGCGACCTCGTAGTCCTCAATGCCGCTGAAGGCCAGCAGCTT
>JBDRFW010000227.1:0-3880 GCA_043818415.1 Chloroflexota bacterium
CTCACACTTCCCCTTCCCCGGTGTGGGACGTGTTTCCCAGAAGGGCAAGGGCTGGCTATGGCAGCCGCTTTAGCGGACGAAGCAGGCACCTGTATGCCGACTGCGGTTTACCCCTCTAGCCCAACATTATGATATAATCTGAGCATAAGGCAACCAGGAATCTCGCAGGCCAGTTGCCTTTACCAGGAGGCTGAAACGGGAATATTAGCGCTTAAACAGAGGCTCATGGAGCAGGTGGAACAGGCAGCGCACCAAGCCCAGGAATCGGGCAGGCTGTCTGCAGTCACGCTGCCTGAGATTACCATAGAACACCCCCAGAACCCGGAGCATGGAGATTACGCCTCAAGTCTTCCGCTGAAACTGGCGCGGGCCATCGGCCTCAGCCCGCTGACTATCGCTGAAGAACTGGTAAAGCTTATGCCCCCCGCTCCTGAGATTGATAGCATGGCTGCAGCACCGCCAGGTTTCATTAACTTCAAGCTCAAAGGCGCCTGGCTGGCCAGTCAGGTTGACTCCATCCTCGCCGCTGGCGACTCCTATGCTTCCATTGATGTGGGGCGGGGCAGGCGCCTCCAGATAGAGTTCGTCAGCGTAAACCCCACCGGTCCGCTTCATACCGGACATGGGCGCGGCGCAATTCTGGGCAGCACCCTGGCCAACGTGCTCGTCGCCGCCGGCTATAGCGTGGAGAAGGAGTATTACATTAACGATGCCGGCACCCAGATACACGCTTTTTACCGCTCGCTCCACGCTCGCTACCAGCAGTGCCTGGGCAGAGATGCTGAGATGCCCGCCGAGGGTTACTTTGGTAACTACATGATTGACCTGGCCAGAGAAATTATCGCTGAAGAGGGAGACAGGTTCCTCTCCATGCCCGAGACGGAGGCAGCGCAGCAACTGAGCGAGATAGGTCTGGGCAAGATGCTGAAACAAATCAGGGACGACCTTGAACTGGTGGGAGTGGACTTTGACGTCTGGTTCAGGGAAAGCGACCTCTACAAAAACGGACAATACCAGCGGGCGATGTCGTTCCTGCGCGAGGGCGGATACATAGCGGAAAAGGAGGGAGCCACCTGGTTTGCCTCTACCGCCCTGGGTGAAGACAAGGACAATGTCGTAGTGCGCGGCGATGGTTCCCCCACCTATTTCGCCGCTGACATTGCCTATCACTATAACAAGTTCGTGGAGCGCAGGTTTGACGAGGTGATTGACATCTGGGGAGCCGACCACCAGGGACACGTGCCCAGGATGAAGGCGGTGGCGCGCGCCCTTGATATTGACCCGGAACGACTGCAGATAATAATCGCCCAGATGGTAACCCTGCGCCGTGGGGGAGAGATGGTGCGTATCTCCAAGCGCAGCGGTGATATTATCACCCTCCGCGAGCTGGTGGAAGAGGTGGGCAGCGATGCCTGCCGCTTCTTCTTCCTTTCGCGCTCCGCCGACAGCCAGATGGACTTCGACCTGGAGCTGGCCAAAAACCAGAGCGCTGACAACCCTGTTTACTACGTCCAGTACGCTCACGCGCGCATCGCCAGCATCCTGCGCCACGCGCAGGAGAAAGGGGCGGGAGACAGCCAGGGTGACGTCTCCCGGCTGACCACCGAGCCGGAGCTCACGCTGATACGCAAGATGCTGCTGCTGCCGGAAATAATCGAGACGATTGCCCGCACCCTGGAGCCCCACCACCTGACTTACTATGCCCAGGACCTGGCCACTGTCTTCCACAGCTTCTACAAGCAGTGCCGCGTCGTCTCCGACGATAAAGAGCTGACCGGGGCCCGGCTGAAGCTGGTAAAGGCCGCCAAGGCGGTGCTGGGCCGCACCCTGCACCTGATGGGGATGACAGCCCCGGAGAAGATGTAGGCTAGAGTCCCTCCTCACGGTAACGCCGTCCCAGTTCGGCGTACTCCGGCGGCGCGTCTTTGACCCAACCCAGCTGCTTCTCGGTAACTTTCCCCTTTATCTTTCCGGGAACGCCGACCACGAAAGAGTAATCGGGGACTTTCATCCCCTCGCCGACCACGCAGCCGGCGCCGATGATACAGAAGCTGCCGATTTCCGCACCGTGAAGGACGGTGGCGTTGATGGCCACCAGGGTGCTGCCGCCGACGCTCTCGCCATGGAAAACGGCGCCATGGCCGAACTGCACGTTGTCTCCGATGGTGACGTCCGGGTGCGGGGGTATGCCGGAGTGGATAACGCAGCCGTCCTGGATGGAGACGTTGCGGCCTATCTTAATGTGGCCGGTATCTCCCCGGACGACCGCCCCCGGCCAGATGTTGGTTCCCTCCCCGATTTCCACGTCGCCGACGATGTAGGCCGCCTCGCTGACGAAGGCGGAAGCGGCTATCTGCGGCGTTTTACCTTCAAAGCTTTTTATCACGTTTCACCCCCGGACAGTCCATGTTAGCAACCCGGCCGACCCGCCGTCAATCCGCCTTGTCGCCGCGCTCGGCTTTATGCTACACTCCCTACGGGAGGGCCCGATGAAAAAACGCGTCTTTTCCGGCATCCAGCCGACCGGCGATATCCATATCGGTAACCTGCTGGCGGCCATCAAGCACTGGGTAACCATGCAGGAGGACTACGATAACATCTTCTGCATCGTGGACCTGCACGCCATTACCGTGCCGCAGGACCCGAAGGTGCTGAAAGCCAAAATCCGCGAGGTCTCCGGTTTGCTCTTCGCCGCCGGAATCGACCCCGAGCGGTCCATCGTCTTCGTGCAGTCGGCCCTTCCCGCCCACAGCGAGCTGGCCTGGATTCTCAACTGCTTCATTCCGATGGGCTGGATGCAGCGGATGACCCAGTTCAAGGAGAAGTCGGCGAAGCAGCGGGAGCAGGTGAGCGTCGGGCTTTTCGACTACCCCACCCTGATGGCCGCCGATATCCTGCTCTACAAGACGGACGTGGTGCCGGTGGGCGAGGACCAGAAGCAGCACGTGGAGCTGGCCCGGGACGCGGCGCAGCGTTTCAACTCCATCTACGGCGAGACCTTCGTGCTGCCGGAGCCGCTGATTCCGGACGTGGGCGCCCGTATCATGGGACTGGACGACCCGACGAAAAAGATGAGCAAGAGCGAGACGGGCAGCGGCCACGCCATCAACCTGCTCGACCCCCCGGACGCCATCCGTAACAAGATAATGAGGGCCACCACCGACTCCCACCGTGATATTATATTCGACGAAAGCCGCCCCGGCATCTTTAACCTCCTGACAATCTTCCAGCTCTTCACCGGGCAGGGGCGGAAAAAAATCGAGGCGCAGTTCGCGGGCAAGGGCTACGGCGATTTCAAGAAGGTCCTGGCCGAGGTGGTGGTGGAGGGCCTGCGCCCGCTTCAAGAGCGCTACCGGCAGCTTACCTCCCCGCCGGGGCACATCGATGCCATCCTGGCCGCCGGCGCGGCGAAGGCCCGCCCCCTGGCCGAGAAGACCCTGGCCGAGGTCAAGGAGAGGATTGGGCTGGGGTGACCTGCCGCCTTAGCTTGGCCGGTCGTCCCTGATTGTTCCTCCCGTTTTGTTCTGCCCGTGATGGTATTTAGATATCCCGTGCGATACGGCAACCGTCGGCGATGGCGTCCGGCATATAGGCCGGCTTGATAGCATCGCCGATTTGATAAACCTCAGCAGCCTTTCCTTTCAGGCTTTTCAGCAGATTGTCGTCAGGCAGCAGCGGCAGGGCAACGATTATGGTATCGGCTTCAAGGGTCTGCTTTTTACCGTCCCTGGCCGTAATAACCAGTCCCTTACCGGTGATTTCCTCATACCTGATTTGGGGCAGCACGACCACGCCTTTGGTGGCGAACCACCGGAAAAGGCGTTCAGGGTCATCGGAAATCAGCCCTTCTCCCATGCGCTCGGCGGTATCCACGATGGTC
>JBDRFW010000228.1:0-8556 GCA_043818415.1 Chloroflexota bacterium
GGTCATTGACCTGATCGCGCCGTTCACCAAGGGCGGCAAGATTGGGGCCTACGGCGGGGCCGGGGTGGGGAAAACGGTGGTTATCATGGAGCTTATCCGCAACATCGCCACGGTACACGGCGGTTACTCCGTCTTTACCGGTATCGGCGAGCGCTCCCGCGAGGGCAACGACCTCTGGCACGAGATGCGGGAGTCCGGCGTCATCAACAAGACGGTGATGGTCTTCGGGCAGATGAACGAGCCGCCCGGCGTGCGACTGCGCGTGGGGCTGACCGGGCTGACCATGGCCGAATACTTCCGCGATGTGGAGAACCAGGACGTCCTGCTCTTTATCGATAACATCTACCGCTATACCCTGGCCGGCATGGAGGTATCGGCGCTGCTGGGGCGCATGCCCTCGGCGGTGGGCTACCAGCCCACCCTGGCCACGGAGATGGGCGAGCTTCAGGAACGCATCGCCTCCACCAAACGCGGTTCGATTACCTCCTTCCAGGCCATCTACGTGCCCGCCGACGACTATACCGACCCCGGCGTGGTGACCACCTTCGGCCACCTCGACGCCGTGGTGGCCCTGGAGCGGTCCATCGCCGAGCAGGGCCTTTACCCGGCCGTCGACCCGCTCACGTCCACCTCCCGCATCCTCGACCCCGCTGTGGTCGGCGAGGAGCATTACCAGGTCGCCCGCGAGGTGCAGCGCGTCCTGCAGCGCTACAAGGACCTCCAGGACATCATCGCCATCCTGGGCATCGAGGAGCTCAGCGAGGAAGACAAGCTCGCCGTGGCCCGCGCCCGCCGCATCCAGCGGTTCCTCTCCCAGCCGATGTTCGTCACCGAGGTCTTCACCGGCCGGCCCGGCAAGTACGTCAAGGTCGAGGACACGGTGCGCGGTTTCAAGGAAATCCTCGAGGGCAAGTACGACGACCTTCCCGAGCAGGCCTTCTACATGGTGGGCGGCATCGAGGAGGTAGCGGAGAACGCCAAGAAGATGGGAGCTGAAGCCGGTGGCTAGCCTGAAGGTTGACATCGTTACCGCCGAGCGCGTTGTCTACTCCGAGGACGTGGAAGCGGTTATCGCCCCCGGCATCGAGGGCCAGCTGGGCATCCTACCCCACCACGCCCCCCTGATGACCATCCTCCAGGCCGGCGAGCTGGTGGTGCGGAGGGGAGGGAAGGAGGACGTCATGGCCATCACCGGCGGCTTTCTGGAGGTACGCCCGGACCGGGTAATTATCCTGGCGGATGCCGCCGAGCGGGGCGAGGAGATTGACATCGAGCGCGCCGAGGCGGCCAAGAAACGGGCCGAGGAGCGTATACGTGAAAGGGGTGTCCCCGGATTCGACCTGACCCAGTGCGAAGCCGCGCTGCGGCGGGCCATGACGCGCCTTACGGTGGCGGAGAAGGTCCAACGGCGGCGGCGGCGCTGACCCCCCGGGGATAGACTACGTTTTCAGGGGCCGCCGGGACTACCGGCGGCCCTTTTCGTTAAGCTCGAGCAGCCCCTCGATGGCCTCGATAATCAGGCAGCCCCGCTCCAGGTCAATGGACTGCACCGCGTCCTCGATGGCGGGTATCAGTACATCACCGCGGTCTCCCCGGACGATGTAGTTATCGTTACTCTTGCCGGAGAGGATATCGGTGACCGTCCCGACGACCTCTCCCCGGGTGGTCCTGACCTCCAGCCCGATAATCTGGCTATGGTAGTACTGTCCTTGGGGCAGGGGGGCTTCCTGGCGGTGCTCTTCTTCCAAGGAACGCTCCGTTAACGGTTGAAATATTGGAATTGAGAGACGCAGATGGCTGGGGGGAGAAGGAGGCTGTTTCTCCCCATCTGGAATAAGGCTGTTACCGGGGGCGGGGCTACATAATCTCGAGTCTGACTCTGGTGGCGGCTTTAGCTGCTTTAACCCTGAGCAAGGTGCGCATGGCCTGAGCTATCTGGCCCTGCTTGCCGATGATTCTACCCTTATCGTCATCGGCTACGGTTAGCTTCAGCGTAATGCCCTCCTCATTAGTTTCCTCTTCAACGTTCACTGCATCGGGTTCATTGACGATAGACTTGGCGATGTACTCCACTAGGTCTTTCATGATTTCTCCTTGGCAGTTTTGAACTTCTCCAGAATTCCTGCTTTGCCTAGCAGTCTGGCCGTGGTATCTGATGGCTTTGCCCCCTGTCTTAGCCAGTGCAGTGCTTTTTCTTCATTGATGACAATCGTCTCCGGTTCCGTGCGGGGGTCGAAATGCCCCACGATATCGACGAAGGCCCCGTCACGGGGTGCCCGGATATCGGCCACAACCAGCCTATAGCTGGGTTTCTTCTTGGCTCCAACGCGCCTTAGCCTGATTCTAAGCATTGATACCTGTCCTTCTTTTCACAAAGTCTTTTACGTTCCATATTATGCACTATAACCTTTTGGCTGTCAATGCTAATGTAAAATAATTGTTACTCGGTGATATTTTTTAGCCTCACCCCTGACCCCTCTCCAGCCTGTGCAATTATGAAAGAACCTGGGTCCTCTTGGCTGGAGAGGGGGATACAGGGGGTGAGGTGAGACCATCAGCCGGATACTAACCGAGCCACCTTGCCAATATCACGTCACGGCGTCTATAATCAAGGTATGAAAGTAGTCCGGCGGCACGAATGGCGGGTGAGCACGGCGCGGGCGCGGGAGATTCAGGAGGCGCTGGCGGCGGAGGTATGCCGCACCGGCAATATTACCGCTCCGCGTTTGATAGCGGGCGTCGATATCTCGGTGAACCGGTTCGCCCGGACCGGCACCGGGGCGGCGGTCGTCCTGAGCTACCCCGGGCTGGAAATCGTGGAGACCAGGGTGGTGACGGACCGGGTGGAGTTCCCCTACGTTCCGGGGCTGCTCACCTTCCGGGAGGCGCCGCTGCTGCTGGCGGCCTGCGAGATGCTCACCGTCGCGCCGGACCTTATCCTGGTGGACGGGCAGGGCATCGCCCACCCGCGGCGCATGGGGCTGGCCTCTCACCTGGGGCTCTGCCTGGACGTGCCCACCATCGGCTGCGCCAAGTCAAGACTGTGCGGCGCCCACGATGAACCTGGGGAGGCTAAGGGTAGCTATACCGACCTCCTGGATAACGGCGAGGTTATCGGGGCGGCGCTGCGTACCCGCGCCGGCGTTAAGCCGGTCTATGTTTCCATCGGCCACCGGATTGATTTACCGGCGGCGGTGCGCTGGGTGCTGGCCTGCTGCCGGGGGTACCGTTTGCCGGAACCGAGCCGGCTGGCCCACCAGGCCGCGGGCGGCCACCTTAAGCTTAAAGAAAGTACCCCGGCCCTGGCCGGCGGTTAGCGATAGTTCCGGACGAGAAAAGCGAGGCTTTATGCAGGAGTTAAACGACAAGCTGGAAGATTTACGGGCCAGAGTCGCCCTGGCCCTGGAGCATCTTTGACGTAGTCGGCAAGGAAAAGGAAATCACCCGGCTGGAGGAGCGGTCCTCCCGGCCCGATTTCTGGCAGGACCAGCGCGGCGCCCAGGGCGTGATGCGCCAGCTGGCCGAGCTTACCCGGGCGGCGCAGCGGTGGCGGGGACTGGAGAAAAAGCTGGCTGACATCGCCGAGCTGGCCGCCCTGTCCGAGGGGGACGATTCCCTCCGGGCGGAGATTGAAAAAGAGCTGGACGGGCTGGCCTCTCAGATCGACGAGCTGGAGTTCCAGCTGGCCTTCAGCAGCGAGTACGATTCCCGCAACGCCATCCTGGCCATCCATGCCGGCGCCGGCGGCACCGAGTCGCAGGACTGGGCAGAGATGCTGATGCGGATGTACCTGCGCTGGGCGGAACGCCATGGCTTCAAGGCGGAGGTGCTGGATACCTCGCCGGGGGACGAGGCCGGCGTCAAGAGCACGGTCATCGCCGTCAACGGGGAGTATGCCGCCGGCTACTTGAAGTCGGAGCACGGTGTTCACCGTCTCGTCCGGCTTTCTCCTTTCGATGCTGACCACGCCCGGCATACCTCCTTTGCCCTGGTGGAGGTCCTGCCCGAGGCGGAGGAGGACGTCGACCTGGAAATCTCCCCGGAGGATATCAAGGTGGACACCTTCCGCTCCAGCGGTCCGGGGGGACAGCACATGCAGAAAACGAGCAGCGCCGTCCGGGTGACACACCTGCCTACCGGGCTGGTGGTGACCTGCCAGAGCGAGCGTTCCCAGCACGTGAACAAGGACATCGCCCTGAAGATACTCCGCACCCGCCTGCTGGATATGGAGCTGGAGAAGCGGGAGGAGGAGAAGGCCCGGCTCAAGGGGAAGCGCATCGAGGCGGGGTGGGGTAATCAAATCCGCAGCTACGTCCTCCACCCTTACCGCCTGGCCAAGGACCACCGCACCGGCTACGAGACCAGCAATACCGATGCGGTGCTGGACGGCGAGCTGGACGGCTTTATCAATGCCTACCTAAGGTCTATAATGGGTAAAGAGGAATGATTAAAAAAGCGGCCTTAACCGCACTGGCTATCATACTGCTGCTCGGCATGCTGGCACCGGTACCACTGCGGGCGGCCGGCGGGCTCACGGTACTGACCACCTCGGCGGTGATGGACTTCCCCGCCAGCATCACCTTCAAGATTACCGCCGGGAGCGATGCCGCCATTACCGATGTCCGCCTGAACTACGTGGTGGAACGCATGGAGCACGCCCGCATCACCAGCGAGATATATGTGGGGGTGGAGCCGGCCACCTCGGTGGCGACGCAGTGGGTATGGGACATGAGAAAAACGGGCGGGCTGCCGCCGGGGTCGAGCGTGGCCTACTGGTGGACGGTGTCCGATGCCAGCGGCAAGAACGTGAAAACGGCCCTGGCCAGGGTCCAGATAGAGGACAACCGCTACAACTGGATGGGCATCACCGAGGGCAAGGTCACCCTCTACTGGTACCGGGGGAACGACTTCTTTGTCCAGGAGCTGATGACGGCCACCCGGGCGGCGCTGGACCGCCTCTCGGATATTACGGGGGCCGAGCTGGAGAGCCCGGTGAGGATTTACATCTACGCCAGCGCCCAGGACCTGAGGGGGTCGATGATTTACCCCCAGGACTGGACGGGGGGCGTCGCCTTTACGCGCTACAGCATTATCGCCCTGGGCATCGCGCCCAACCTCAACGACCTCGCATGGGGGAAGCGGGTGATTGCTCACGAGCTGACACACCTGGTCATTCACCAGGTAACCTTCAGCCCGTACGGAGAGCTGCCCACCTGGCTCGACGAAGGCCTGGCGATGGTCGCCGAGGGGCCGCTGGAATCGACCTTCGTAACCGCACTCTATAAAGCCCGGACGGACGGCCAGCTTATCTCCGTGCGCAGCCTGGCCAGTCCCTTTTCCGCCTACGCCGACGAGTCCATCCTGGCCTATGCCCAGAGCCAGCAGTTGGTGAAGTATCTCATCGATGAGTACGGGCGGGAAAAGATGCTAAAACTGCTCATGACGTTCCACCAGGGCAGCGGCTATGACCAGGCCATGAAGACGGTGTACGGCTTCGACATGGACGGACTGGATGCCCAGTGGTGGGCTTCCTTCAAGGAAGGGCTGGTCCGCTGAGGACGTGAGCGGCGGTCCGGTTCAGCGCCGGCCTTCGGCAATCTTTACCGGTTTGACTCCGGTATCCTCCCCGTGTTTCCCCTTATCCTGCTTGGTGGTTAAGGCCATGTCTTTCCTGTTCCAGGTGGCGCCGCACTGGATACACTCTACGTAAACGCCGTAGATATCGCACTCCAGGGAGAGGTCGCCGCCGCATCGTTTGCAGGCTTTAGGCCGGACTATACAGAGCATATTTCTCCTTCTATCAGCGAGTAATCGGTTTCACCGGCAATTCCATACCACTTAACTGATGATATTTCCTGCGGCGGTATTTTTGAACACTGTCAACCCTGAATCGGGTAACAACGCACCATCAAATCGGGTAGGGGGTTTTCACCGGTATTCGCCCTTAAGGACTCTGGATGGTCCGGTTCCGGTGGTTTTACCTTTACCGGGCACCGTGCTACAATCAACGATAACAACCATGAACGAGCGGAAATACCCGGCGGAAGTCCCATCCATCGACGAGGTGCGCCTGCGCCGCCTGACGGTCGACGAAGCCGTACCCAGACTGGACCAGTTCCTCTATGACGCCTTCGTGGCCGGCCTCGTCCAGGTCAGGGTAATCCACGGCAAGGGGACGGGCAAGCTGCGGGAGACCATCCGGAGAGAGCTGAAAAAACACCCCCTGGTCAAGTCCTTCCGCCCCGGGGGCTACGGCGAGGGGGGAGAAGGCGTCACCATCGTAGCCCTGGCCGAAAAATAAGTGAGTGATTTTCTCATGATTTGCTGTATACTTGAGCACAAACCCTTGACCTGAACCCGGCCGGCTGAAGGAGGAACCCCTCATGGCAGAGCAGAACTACCGGGAGATGCTGGACCGCCGCGGCCACCTCGGCGCCTACCCCATGGAGAAGCTGAAGCGGGTGGACAGTCCCACCACGAAGATTACGGATAACATCGCCAGGTTTGACGAAAGGGAGCACGGTTTTGCCCGCGGCCGCCGCGGCGATTTCGGCGCCGCCACCCAGCGGGAGATGGGGCGCTTCACCCCCAAGTTCCCGCTGGGCGCCGCCTTTGCCAAGATGACGGGCATGATGGCACCCATCGTGGAGGGCGAGGTTGCCCCTCAGAAAGCTCCCCTCCCGGCCGACCCCGTGCTGCTCACCGAGCATATCAAGCGGCTGGGCTACTTCTTCCGTGCGGACATCATCGGCATCTGCGAGCTCCCCCAGTACGCCGTCTACAGCCATAACCTGGCGGGGGAAAAGGTGGAGCTGAACCACAAGTACGCCATCACGATTGTCATCGACCAGGACTACGAGACGATGCTCGGCTCCACGGGGTACGACTGGATTTCCGGCTCGCAGAGCTTCATCGGCTACTCCAACTGCGCTTTTATCTCCTGCATGATGGCCGACTACATTCGTAAGCTGGGGTACCCGGCCCGGGCGCACCACGCTTTCAACTACCAGGTCCTGGTGGTGCCGCTGCTGCTATTGTCCGGCATCGGTGAGCTTTCCCGCGCCGGCATCTTGCTGAACCCCTTCCTGGGGACCCGTTTCAAGGCGGCCGTGGTAACCACCGACCTTCCCCTGGTGCCGGACAAGCCCGTGGACTTCGGCCTCCAGGAGTTCTGCCGGGTATGCCTGAAGTGCGCCGACGAATGCCACTCCAACTCCATCTCCAGGGGTGATAAAACGCTGGAGAACGGTTACGAGAACTGGCGGTTCGATGCCGAGCGGTGCACCATGTTCCGGGCGATGAACGCCCACGGCTCGGCGTGCGGCCGCTGCATCAAGGTCTGCCCCTGGAACAAGCCGAGGGGCTGGACGCACGACGTGGTCCGCTGGATGGCGAAAAATACACCGTTCATGGACCGGTTCCTCGTCAGGATGGACGGCGCCTGGGGCTACGGCAAGCCGGACCGCCGGTACAAGTGGTGGTTCGACCTCGAGGATGTGGACGGCGTCCTGAAAGTCCCCGAGAACAACAAAGAATCCTGACGCATTGAACGGGCGCCGGTATTTCGGCTATAATTATACCGTCAATCGCGGTGAGTGTAGCCCAGCGGTTAAGGCGCCAGGTTGTGGCCCTGGAGATCGAGGGTTCAAATCCCTCCACTCACCCCACCATCTTTTTGTCCACCCCCCGCCGGTGGTTGGCCGTCGTCCATACCCTGGCCCGCTTGATGAAATCGTTGACCTCTTCCTGGGTGCGGAAGTCGTCCGGCCCGCAGTAGTCGTGGTGGACCATCCCGGCCTTGTCCCGCAGGAGCTTCCTGGAGCTCAACTTGTAGGCGGGGTAGCCCAGCGCCATCATGTCGTAGATTTCCATCTCCGGCGGTATGCCCAGGAGACCCCGGGTCATGCCCTGCGGGTAGGGAGAGGCTACCGAGGAAACCCACTCGTTGGCCAGGCCGAGGGTCGTGGCCGCCAGGGTCATGTAGAGGTAGGCGTTGGCCAGGGTGGAGGTAAATATCGTGCGCGTCCGCTCGGCGTCATAGCGCACCGCCGTGGGCAGCCCCCGGTTGGTCCGGGTATCCCCGAGGAGCAGGATATAGACGGGGGCGGCCTTGTAGTCCATCTCCTGGTCCTTCACGGGACGGTGCGGCACGCGCTGCCATTCCTCGCGCCGGGCTTCCATTCTCATGGTGAGGTGGTAATACTCGTGGACGTACCCCACGATGGCGTCCTTGAGCTTCTTGTCCTTGATGATAATGAAGTCCCAGGGCTGCATGTTGAAGCCGGAGGGGGCCCAGCGGGCCGCCTCGATGATTTTATCGACGTAGTCGTCGGGGACGGGGTCGGGTTTGAAGCGGCGGATGGTGCGCCGGCTCTTGAGGAGTTCCATTAAGCTGTCATAGTCCACGGGAGGCCTCCCTTTATTAGAATCTACCCAGTAGTATAGGGACAACGCGACGGTAAATTCAATAAGGGGGGAAAGAAGTGTAAATCCCCCTTTATCCCCCTTTTACAAAGGGGGAGACATGGTGGGGACACTTCACGGGCTAAGCCGCGG
>JBDRFW010000229.1:0-12632 GCA_043818415.1 Chloroflexota bacterium
GTACTTCAAGACAGAAGGCTCACCGTATTCAAAAAATCGCACCGCTTTCATCGTCCTGGGTAACGCCATGCTTTCCTCCTGGAAATAAATTTATCCTGCGCAAGTTAAGCCGCTGCATACAGACAATATTTCAAATTTGACCTGTGCGGCCTACGTGTGGGCCTCTATTTTTAAGAAACTTTTTTCCTCACTACTTCATAAAGCCGGGTAAGAACAGGGAGAGCTGAGGGACGGATATCAGGAGAGCAACCTCGAAGATATCAGCGATAAGGAACGGGACAATGCCCCGGAATATCGTCCCCATGGGCACATCTCCGGCTACTCCCCGGATAACATAAACGTTGAGACCGACCGGCGGGGTAATCAGCCCTATCTCCGTCATCCTGGTGGTCAGTATGCCGAACCATATCGGGTTAAAGCCCAGGGACATAATCAGAGGGAAGAAAATCGGGGTAATCAGCAGCATTATGGCCAGGCTATCCATCATACAGCCAAGGACGAGATAAACGAGCAGGACGAGCACCAGGATGACATAGCGGTTGACCGCCAGCGCCCCGACATAATCGGCCAGCACGAAGGGGATCCGGCTTATGGCCAGGAAATAGCCGAGGACCATCGCGCCCAGGATAATGACAAATATCATGGCCGTGGTCCTGCCGGTACCAACCAGGCTGTCTTTAAAGGCCTTCCAGCCAAGCCGCCGCCTGGCCAGACCGAAGATAAAAGCGCCGAACGCACCCACCCCCGCCGCTTCGGTGGGGCTGAATACCCCCAGGTAAATACCGCCGATAACCAGGACGAATAAAGCCAGCACTATCCAGGTATTCTTGAGCGAGGTTATCTTTTCGATAAAGCCTGTCCGGGGACCCGGGGGGCCCATTTGAGGGTTGCTCCGGCACAGAATATAGATGGTGACCATATAAAAGACAGCTTCAAGCACCCCGGGGATGAATCCTGCCAGGAAAAGCTTGCCGATGGACTGCTCCGTGATTACGCCGTAAAGGATGAGAATGACGCTCGGGGGAATCAAAATGCCGATGGTGCCACCGGCAGCCACGGCACCGGTTGCCAGACGGTCATCGTAATTATATCTTTTCATCTCCGGCAAAGCCACGGTACCCATCGTGGCGGCGGTCGCCAGGCTGGAACCGCTGATGGCGGCAAAACCGGCACAGGCACCAACGGTGGCCATCGCCAGACCGCCGCGGAATTGCCCCAGCCAGCTATGGACCATGTCATAGAGGTCCTTGCTCAATCCGGCGTAGAAACAGAACGAACCCATCAGTATAAAAAGCGGGATGACGCTCAGGCCGTAATCGGCGAAGGTGCTGTAGACCACGGTACGCAGCACACCGAGTCCGCCCTCAAAACCGGCCAGATAGGCAAAACCGGCAAAACCTACCAGCCCCATGACAAACCCGATAGGCATACGGGAAAAAAGAAGCACCAGGAGCACGCCAACGCCGATGACTCCTGCCGTGAGTGGCGTCACTTCCGCACCGCCTGAGATAGAAATTCAAGGAAATTTGCCAGCAGAGCCATGGTGAGAAAGGCGCTTCCCAGACATACCACTCCGGCAAAAGGGTAGCGAGGAATGAGCAAAACGGTCGACTCTAATCCTGAAGCAAACAGGAGCTTCATGTAGACCCAGCTCTGCCAGGTTATCAGCGCAAAAAGGAAAATGCCGAGCAGGCCGGTAGTACCATCGATAACCGCCTGGGCGCGCCGCGGCAAATGGCTGACAACAATATCGACGGAGACATGGCCCCTGAAGAAGGCGCAGTAAGCCAGGCCGAAAGAGACGACAATGGCCATCATGTATTCGGTTAAGTCATAGGAACCGACTATCGGCCGGTTAAAAACATAGCGCAGGGCGACGTCACTGGCTGTCAACACCATCATGGCTGCCAGAACGCCCACACCTGCGCCATGTAATACCGCGACCGCCGGGCGAACCAATCTATTAACCGAATCGGCTAACTTACTTAACCACATCCCGGCCAATTCCAATTTCTGGTCTTTGCTTACGGTTGGTAGCTCTTTATCAGGTCCTGGGTCGTCTTCAGTATTTCCGGTGCCTCAGGATGTCCGGCCGCCACATTGTCCTGGACCCACTTGTCCCACAACGGCTGGGACATCGCCTCCAGCTTGGCCGCATCCGCCGCCGAAAGAGTATTTTCAGTCATGGTGTAGTTCCCCGCCTTGATGGCTTCCCGGGCGGCGCCCTCGGCCGTATCGAACATATTCTTGCCCCAGAACCTGGAGCCTTCAAGCCCGCCAACGCTCTCTATCTGCTTCTGAATATCGGGGGGCAGCTTGTTCCAGGCATCATTGCTGAATGACTGGGTGAAATAGACGACAAAACTGGGGAAGAAGGTGTAGTATTTGACCACTTCGTACTGCCGGAAGCTGTAGATTGCCTCCCAGGGTATCATCATGCCGTCCATGACCCCCTTCTGGAGGTTAGCGTAGGTGTCGGGCATGCCCACGCTGATGGGGGAAATGCCCAGCGCCTTCCCCAACTCCGTCGGCGGCCCACCGGTCAGTCTTAGCTTCGTACCCTTGAGGTCATCCAGGGTCTTTACCTGCTTATCGGTCGTTATCAGAAAATACGGATTGCTCGTCCAGGTCAGCAGGACATGGTTAGCGGCAAACTGCTGACGAATCGAAGGGTACTTTTCGTAGAGTTGCCACAGTATGCCACTGGCATGCTCGGCATTCTTAAAGGCTAGAGAAGGCAGGCTGATGACATCGGCCAGCGGCGTCAGGCCTGCCCAGTAACCGTGGAAGCTCCAGGCAACATCGGCAACGTTGGCCTTAAGTGCCTCCCAGGTGTCCGGTCCCTTGGTGAGCGTCTGGGCATCGTATATCTCAAATTTTACCCTGCCGTTGGTGGCGTTCTCCATCCTCTCGATCCAGGGGAGCATGGCATGCTGCCCCTCCCAGCCTCCCTTCGGGTTCTGGTCAGCATACCTTAGCGTTATCACCGGTGCTGGCGCTGGTGCCGGTGCTGGAGCCGGTGCCGGCGCTGGTGCGGGTTTAGCGCAGGATGCCATGAATGATGTTACCACTAATATCGAGACCAGACAGATACCCAGTATTAACAGTCCTTTCCTTTTCAATTTACACCTCCTGTAGATTTTCAGTCTGCAAAATAAAAATGAATTAACCCATTTCTCACCTCATTCAACCGGTCGGTTTCTCGAATTATCATATAGTAAAAGAACACCGGACAGCACTATCAATTTAGGATAGTGATTCCAATGTCCTATCCTCGCACTTCCTGTTCTACCGCCGCGATAATTCTTACTTGTACAAGCATTATATTTCACTACCGCCCTGTAAAGATAATACCTTTTTAATGACCTGTCAATAATTCACCAACCTGTTGCGCTTTATGCCGGGTCTGGCCGCCGGCACCGTAGATAGCTTGCATAACCCCGGTGGAGCTTCGCGTAAGAAACTGAAAAACTCCATGGTTCCTTCACATTACATTCATACCATCTTCACGTCTCTCCGTTAATATGAGAAGTAGAAGGGAGGAGAAATATCAGAATAAAAACCCACGACATAAAAAATTCTAAAAACAAAAAAAGGAGAGGAAAATGAAAAAAATAGGAATCATCGGTTTAATCTTTCTGGTTACGGGACTTCTCGTAGTCGTCTTTGCCGTACCGGCGCTGGCCCATCCCTCCGATAGGGACTACGGCGCGAACAGCAACGGCATTTCTCTGGACTCGCCCACGCTGACCCGGCTGGCCCAGGTCCTCGGATTAACCCCTGACGAGCTTGCCAGCTATTTGCAAAAAGGTGAAACCCTGGCCGAAATAGCTCAGGAACAGGGCATCCCGGAAGAAGAACTGGTTGAGGCAATCGTGGCTCCCCACGCTGGCCAGATTGAGCTGCGGGTAAAATACGGCTACCTCACCGAGTCGGAGGCTGAAACTCTGCTTGAGACCGTCCGGGAGCGCGCCACCGGGCTGCTGGAGCAGGACCTTTCCGGACAGAGCGGGGATGCCTCCTGGGAAGAGATGGAGGAGTATTGCGGCAACGCCATGGGTGGCTGGGGTGGCATGATGGGTGGTCAGTACGGCTCCGGCCACGGCTGGGGCGGCATGATGGGCGGCTGGGGTCAAAGCTTCAGCCGCGGCTGGAACAACATGATGGACGGCTTCGGCGGCGGTGGCATGGGCGGCGGCATGATGGGCGGCTGGTAACTTCAACCCGGATAAAATCGGTATTAACAGCTCAGCCGGCGAAAATAAATCGTCGGCTGAGCTTGGTATATTTTCCGGTGTTGATGTATCCTAGAGACGGAAGGTTCGGCGATGGCCCAGGGTAAAATACTCGTTGTGGATGACGAGAGAAAGATCGTGAGCCTGGTACGCGGCTATCTGGAGCGTGAAGGCTACCGGGTGATAGAGGCGAATGACGGCCGCCGGGCCCTGGACGCTTTTCAGCGCGAGAAACCGGACCTGGTTGTTCTCGACCTCATGCTGCCGGAAATAGACGGCCTGGAAGTCTGCCGCCAGATACGCCGCACATCGGATACCCCGATTATCATGCTCACTGCCCGGGATGAAGATGCCGATAAACTCATCGGACTGGAAATCGGCGCCGACGACTACGTTACCAAGCCTTTCAGTCCCCGGGAACTCGTCGCCAGGGTCAAAGTAGTGCTGCGGCGCAGTCGCCCGGCCCCGCTCACCTCGACCGCAGCACGTTTCACCCACGGCCAGCTGGTGATGGACGGGGAACGCTTCGAGGCCTCCTGCCACGGCCAGCCCCTGCCTCTGACGGCCACGGAGTTCCGCATTCTGGCCGTCCTGGCCCGCAGCCCGGGCCGGGTGCTTTCGCGGTCGATGCTGCTGGATTCCCTGGGGGAAACCTACGAAGGCTACGAGCGCACCATCGACGCCCACATTAAAAACCTGCGGCGCAAGCTGACGGCGGCCGGCGGCGAAGAGGGCTGCAAAATCGTTACGGTACACGGGGTCGGCTACAAGCTCCAGGGGCCTGCCCATGACTAAGCCCAATTTACTTAGTCGTCTTTCGGTAAGGTTAACCCTTGCCTTCCTCCTGGCCGCTACCCTGGGCGTTACCCTGGTGGCCGTGCTGGCTTACCGTTCCACGGCCAGCGATTTCCGGAACTTCCTCGGCCACCTGGAGAACATGCCCGGTATGATGGGGGGTATGATGGGGGGCCCGGCTGCCCAGGCCAGCCTGGAGTTTCTGCAGAACCTCGGAAGGACGCTGTGGATTGCCGGTATCCTGGGGGTCGTCCTGGCCATCATCCTGGGCTGGTTGTTTACCCGCCAGATAGTGGCTCCCCTGCGGAAGGTCTCCGAGGCCGCCAGGCGCGTCGCCGCGGGCGACTTCACCCAGAAGGTGGATACGCGGGGTACGAGCGAGCTGGCGGAGCTTGGCGGGTCTTTCAATGTCATGGCGGCCGCACTCGACCGTGACCGGGAGAGCCGAAAGAACCTGGTGGCCGACATCGCCCACGAGCTGCGCACCCCGCTGTCCGTGTTGCAGGGCAACGTGGAAGCCATGCAGGACGGGGTCCTGGAGGCCAGCGCCGAGAACCTGTCTCTACTCCATCAGGAGACCCTGCTATTAGCCAGGCTGGTGGAAGACCTGCGTACCCTGTCTCTGGCGGAAAGCGGCCAGCTCAAGTTCAATAGCCGGGCCACCGACCTGAATGAGCTATTCTCAAAGGTTCTTGAGGCACTGCGCACCCGGTTCGAATCTAAGAATATCAGGCTGGAACTGGAAGCGCCCGACCGGCTGGCGCCGGTCCGGGTGGACAATCTCCGAACCGAGCAGGTAATCCGCAACCTTCTCAATAATGCCTTCCAGTACACTCTGGAGGGGGGAAAGATCGTGGTGAGGCTGACTCCCGATGCCGATGGAATTGAAGCCTCGATAGCGGATTCCGGGCCGGGCATCCCCCCGGAGCACCTGCCCCGCGTCTTCGACCGTTTCTACCGCGTCGACCGCTCCCGCGCCCGCAGCACCGGCGGCTCCGGCCTGGGCCTGGCGATAGTTAAACAACTGGTCGAGGCCCAGGGAGGCAGCGTTTGGGTAACCAGCCGGGTCGGCCGGGGGAGCACCTTTTTCTTTTATCTGCCTTACTCTTAATGTGGCGTCGCAAATGCCCCTCCCCTTCGTTGAATGCCCCGGGGCTCCTACTGGAAAAGCCAGGTGCTCAGGTAGCGCTCTCCGGTGTCCGGCAGGACGACGACGATGAGTTTGCCGGAGTTCTCCGGTCTGGCGGCAACTTGAAGGGCCGCCCAGGTGGCCGCCCCCGATGAAATGCCCGCCAGGATGCCCTCTTGCTGCATCAACCGCTTTGCCGTCTCGCCGGCGTCATCGTCATCCACGGTGATGATTTCGTCGATGAGCTCCACGCGCAGCACCTCCGGCACGAAACCGGCCCCGATGCCCTGAATCTTGTGCGGCCCGGCCTGCCGCCCGGAGAGCACCGGCGATTTGGCCGGCTCCACGGCGATGGCGCGGAACTCCGGCTTTCTCTCCTTGATGACCTCGGCCACCCCGGTGATGGTGCCGCCCGTGCCGACGCCGGACACCAGGATGTCGACCTTGCCGTCGGTATCCCGCCAGATTTCCTCGGCGGTGGTCCGGCGGTGGATTTCCGGGTTGGCCGGGTTCTGGAACTGCTGCGGTATGAAATAACGCTTATCGGCGGCGGCCATTTCCTCCGCCTTCCGGATGGCACCCTTCATTCCTTCGGCGCCCGGCGTCAGGACCAGCTCGGCGCCGAAGGCCTTGAGCAGCGCCCGCCTCTCCAGGCTGAAGGTCTCCGGCATGGTCAGCGTGATTTTATAGCCCCTGGCGGCGCCGATAAAAGCCAGGGCGATGCCGGTGTTGCCGGAGGTGGGCTCGAGGATAATGGAGTCGGGCTTGAGCAGGCCCCGTTTCTCGGCGTCCTCAATCATGCTCAAACCGATGCGGTCCTTGACGCTGCTGCCCGGGTTGAACGACTCCAGCTTGGCCACCACCTCCGCCCCCAGCCCTTCAGCGATGCGGTTCAACCTGACCAGCGGCGTCCCCCCGATTAGTTTGGTGATGTCTTCGGCTATTTTCATATTCTTTCTCCTCTTCCTGTTAATTTTTTATCTCCAGCCCAATGCCAGCCGCTGGCGATGGATGTGCATCTGGAGCGTCTTGGCGGCCAGTTCCGGGTAGGGCTCGCTGAAGACCCGCGAGCCTAACAAGCCGGCAATGCCTTCGGCGAAGAAATCGGCCACCTCGTTGCTGCCGCGCTCGAGGTCGTCCGTCCCCTGGGCACCGGCGGCCGGCGCGGGGATGGGTACCGGAATCGGCCCCGGGAAGCCCTGGTGGACGCTGATGCCCAGCGTCAGGAAGGTCACCGCCTGACCCAGCGTCTTTTCGTTGCCCGGCTCCGGCCCGGAGAAGGCGAAGGGCATCTGCGGCAGGGCCAGGCCGGCCTCCTCGGCCAGCTCGATGAAGAGCCGGATGGTGCGCGTGTTGTCCACGCAGGCCCCGACCGGCAGCACCGGCGGTATGCCCTTCTCCAGACAGACCTCTTTCAGTTTAGTGCCGGCCAGTTCGGCGGCGGCCGGGGCGCAAAGACCGGCATTGAGCAGCGCCTGGGAGCCGCAGCCGGTGGTGGTCACCAGGATATTGTTCTCGATGAGGCGGCGGGCGATGGTGACATGGCTGCTCTCGTAGGGGACCTTGGTGTTGTTGCAGCCGACCACGGTAACGATGCCCCTTATCCGCCCCGATTTCAGTAATTCCAGCAGGACGGCCCGCCCGCCGAACTTATCCAAGATGGCCTCCAGGCTGAACCCCGCCATGGCCTGCGCTTTGACGTCGGGTATGTTTATCTTGCTCCGGTCGCGCCGCCCGAAGGCGCTCACCGCCGTGCGGGCAACCTCCAGCGCCACCTCGTCGGCGTTCAGGGGGTCGAAGGGCAGGTGGGTGGCCCCCGGGATGCGATTGGAGTCGCTGGTGGTGATGACCTCGGTGCCGAAGCAGTCGGCGACGTTCTTCATCCCCGGCAGCACGCACTGCATATCCACGATAACGGCGTCCACCGCGCCGGTGCCGATGAGCAGCTCCTGCCCCAGGATATTGGCGGCGGCGGGCACGCCGTGCCGGGCCAGCAGCTCCAGTCCGGTGCAGCACATGCCGGCCAGCTGGATGCCTTTAGCCCCCTGGCTTGCCGCCAGCTGCTGGATTTCCGGGGTGTTTATCTTCTCCAGCACCTTCTCCACCATCGGCGGCGAGTGACCGTGCACCAGGATATTGACGTGGTCCTTTTTCAAGATGCCATAGTTCACCTCGGCCGTCCTGGGCCGTGGTACGCCGAAGAGCATTTCCGTAGCCAGCGACGAGCCGAAGAGGGTGCTCCAGCAGTAGGCCAGCGCCGTGCGCAGCTCCTGGCGCGCCAGGTCCTGCCAGTCGGAATCCCCGCCGAGGGTCGTCTTATGCAGCGACTCGAAGACCTCGTACATGGCGCTGCGGGGCATGATGCCGAGTTTGCGCCACTTTTCAATCCTTTCTTTTGGCGCAAACGCCAGCAGCGTCTTCATCTCTTGCCGCTCCACCCGTGAGAGGTCTTCGAGGAGGATGTGACCCACTTCTCCGGCAACTTCTTCCAGAGACTTTCCTTTAGTCTTCAGGCCGAATTTACCGGCCAGCTCTAATATCTTTGCCTCCCCGGCCAGCCGGTACCCCGTCTTTCCTTCGGCGGTAAGGATGGCCGTCTCGATGACCTCGCGGGCGTGCTGCCCGTGGGCGGCGCAGCCGGCGGAAAGCCCGCGCAGCAGGTTGCCCATGACCACGGTGTTCTGGTCGGCGCCGCAGATGCCCTTCACCTTCTTGGGCCCGCCCACGCGGCAGGGCCCCCAGAGGCAGCGCTGGCAGCAGATGCCACGCAGTCCGAAGCCGCACTGCGGCTGCTGGGCCAGGTGGCGGTCGAAGCTGGTCTCGATGCCCTCTTCCTCCAGGCGCGCCAGCACCTGACGGGTCGCCGGGTTGGGCGTCAGCTTCTTGACGTCTTCCTTGTCCGGCATCTCGGCGTTCAGTATCCGGTAAAAATACTTCATCTCGGTCCTCCCGATTAAATCTGCACGATAAACGGTTTTTCAACCCGGAGCTTGAACTCCTGGAATATCTTCTCCTTGATTCGTAGGAAGTCGAGGTCCATCCTGTCCCGGGGGTGGGCCAGGGGCACGGCGATGGTGTCCTTGATGTGCCCCGGCCGCGGCGACATGATAGCGATGCGGTCGGCCAGGAAGACCGCCTCGTCGATATCATGGGTGACGAAGATAATCGTCCGCGGGCTTTCCTTCCAGACCTTCAGCAGCTCCTCCTGCAGGGCAATCTTGGTGAAGGCGTCCAGCGAGCCGAAGGGCTCGTCCAGCAGCAGCACCGCCGGCTCGTTGGCCAGGGCCCGGGCCAGGGCCGTACGCTGGGCCATGCCCCCGGAGAGCTGGTGGGGGTAAGTGTCCTCGAAGCCCTCCAGCTCAACCATCTCTACCAGGTGGGCAACCCTCTCCCGGATGAATGCATCGCTGATGCCGTCCCGCTTTTTCCTGGCCTCCAGCCCGAAGGCGATATTGCCCCGGACGGTGCGCCAGGGGAAAAGGTTGGCCGCCTGGCTCATGAAGGTGCGCTCGCAGCATATCTCGCCGTCGCTCTTGCCGTCGACCAGCAGCCGGCCACCGGAGGGTTCCTCCAGCCCGGCCACCAGGCGCAGCAGCGTGGTCTTGCCGCAGCCGCTCGGGCCGATGAGGCCGACAATCTCATGAGGGGCGACCTCCAGGTCGATGCCCTGAATCACCGCCAGGTCCGACCCGCTGGGCAGGGCGTAACGCTTGGTCACTTTCTCAAAGGTGACTCTTCCGCTGCCATCGTTACGGCTCTTTACCATCGCACCATCCCCTTCTGCCAGCGCAGCAGGTGGTCGCGGAAGGTGAACAGGGCCGTCAGCAGAGTGGAGAAAATCAACCCCATGACAATCACTGCCGCGTAGACGCGGTAGTACTCCGCCCAGCCCTGTGCCCGCCAGATGTACCAGCCCAGCCCGGCGTTGACGCCCAGCATCTCCGCCACCACCAGGGTAAGGAAGGAAACGAGCAGGCCGATATACAGCCCGGTGAAAATCGACGGCGAGACCGCCGGCAGCACCACCCGCCAGACGAGGAACCGGTTGTCCGCCCCGAGGTTCTGGGCCGTTTCCAGCAGGGGTTTGGGGATGCCGGCCACCCCGGACCAGGTATTCATGAAGACGGGGAAGGTCACGGCGAAGGCGATGAGGAAAACGCTGCCCAGCAGGCCGGGGAAGATAGCGATGGCCAGTGCCGTCAGGGCGGTGGCGGGAATGGGGCCGACGACCTTGATGACCGGCACGCCCCACCAGCGGAAGCGCCGGTACCAGCCGACGAGGAAGCCGAGGGAAACGCCGATGGCCGCACCGAGCAGGTAACCCAGGGCCAGTATCCGCAGCGAGTGCAGGGTGCTGGTCACGAGCAATCCGATGTCCTGGCCGAAGACCCCGATGACCCGGCCGACCGGCGGGAAGAAGGGCGGCGTGAGCAGCCCGAGCTTGGGCACGATGAGCTCCCAGAGCAGTAGCAGCAGCGCGATTATCACGACGCCCCGCTCGATAAGCGCCGGGCTGCCCCGCCGCCAGCCGATAGCGGCCACCAGATTAACGGTACCGGCCAGCCCCAGCACCAGCAGCAGCCAGGCGAGGTTATCGCCGCCGGTATCCGGCACGGCATCAGGAACGAGCCGGTTTACCAGGTAGACTGCGGCCACCAGTAGAACGGGCCAGAAACGGGCCGGTGATATTCTCTTAATCTCGGTGTTCCGCATGGTAAACCTTTCTATTACTTTCTAGGGCAGTCTCGGCGGGGGCGGCACGGTCGATTTACCGACCTCGTCGATTAACTGCCGGAAACTTTTATCAATTAGCTTTTCAACGTCCGTGTCTTCCCTGACGATGCCGGCGTGCTTGTACATCGTCCCGTAATAGCGCAGGGTGTCCTTCACGCCGGCCACGGAGACGGTATCGTACCGGTACTGCTTGAGAAGAAAACCGTGCACGTCCGGACTGCCTATGGAATATTTCCGGTCAATCATCATCTGCGCCACCTGGTCCTCACGACCCGGAATAGATTTAGCGGCGTTGGCGACGGCCCGGGTGATGGCGGCCGCGGTGCCCTTATCTTTTTCAGTGAGGTCGCCATTGATGACCAGCGTGCAGCAATAGACATCGGAATAGCCGTGCTCCGGGTAAGTCGTCGAGAAGACGAGGCGGCCGATGCCCTGGTTGAGGGCCAGCTGGCCGACGGGGTCCAGCGGCAGGATAAAGTCGACCTCCCCTTTTTTCAGCGCCAGCGGGAGGTCGCCGGGAGGATACACCTTGAACTGCACGTCGTCCGGCTCCAGGCCGGCCTTGGTCAGCTCCCACAGGGTAAAGGCATGGGGGCAGTGGCCCAGGGCATCGAGGCCTATCCTCTTGCCCTTGAGGTCTTTCACCGAGTAGATGGGCTGATTGATGTCGGCGATGCCCTGCATGCACCCGGGGTGAATTGCCAGCGTGGATTTGAGGTTAAAGCCTTCCTCGAGAAGATTGACCAGGTGCGTCGGCACCGCCGAGAAGTCCGCCTTGCCCAAAGATACCGCTTCGTAGACCTCTTTCATGCCGGGGTAGCGGACGTGCTCGACCTCCAGCCCCTCCTGCGCGAAATAGCCGTCTTCAATAGCCGTATAGAACGGGGCGAGACAGGTCGGCCCGACGCCCCAGTCGCCGAAGACGACTTTCTTAGCGGGAACGGGGGCGGCCGTGCCTCCCTTCTGCGACTGGCTGCAGCCTGCCAGAATACCCCCACCCAGGATTGCCAGTAAAACCAGGCCGGTAAGTATCTTGTTCCGGAAACTCATCTTATTCTCCTTTAAAAATTTGGTTAATTTCAGATTAATTAACAGATTCCCGCTGGACCCGTCCACACGCGTGCGGGGGAGGCTGGTTATGCCCGCTGGTAATAATACGTGGACATGCGGTGCGGGTTACCTCGGAATGCCGGCCGGGCGATGAGTAACGGGCTCTTGAGGCTGGTTGGTTACAGGACAGCGACGAACGGACTACGCGTCCTGGTCCTCCCGAAGAGCGCCGCGGCCGGCGCCGGTACAGGAGCATGATTGACATATGCCGCCTGCGGGCGTTAGAGAGTATGAGCTTGAATGCTGGCGGAAGGCGAGAGTTATATGACGTGAGGTTATAGAGCTTAACGGCAGGTGTTTGCCGTTAGGCCGGTCTAAGTTAAGTAGCGGATTGGAGGTGTAATCTTCGTTCATAATTTAATTGTTGACTAAGTTGAATACTTTAGTATACTTTAATTATCCGGGAGTTGTCAAGCCCTATCCTATAATAAATAATCATCTCATTATCTTGTCAGGGGGGGGGCAGTTCTCGGTGATAGCTGAAAAATGCGCTTGATTCCGGGTTGGCTGTAGAGGTGCCCGGTATCGAGCGGGTGGAGGCCATCCGGGGGGAAAGTACCCCTGCCGGGACTCGAACCCGGGCACGCGGTTTAGGAAACCGCTGCTCTATCCGCCTGAGCTACAGGGGC
>JBDRFW010000230.1:0-2019 GCA_043818415.1 Chloroflexota bacterium
ATTCTCCGGGGCCACACCGGCCGCCACAAGCTCGTCCTGATTGACGGCCTGAGCCAGGACGAGGTTACGAAGCGCCTGACTTCTTTTTCTTCCGGTACTGCCACCAGACAATAAGCAGAATAGCGACCCACAACGGGCTGAAGACGAGCGCCCAGATTAGAATCGTGCCCAGGGCCTGCCCGAAGGTCACCAGGCCATCCCAGGCATCGCCGATGATGTTCCCGGCGCTCCAGTCCGGGAGAACCGTGACGTAGTCCTTCCTAACCTCGCTGTCCGTGTTGCCGCGGTCGTCAGTCACTTTCAGCGAGACGGTGTAGGTACCCGCTGACCGGTAGGCATGGGTGGGATGGCTGGCGGTGCTGGTTTTGCCGTCGCCGAAGTCCCACTCGTAGCTGTAGGGGGCGAACCCGCCGGCAACCCGGCTCTCGAAGAAGACGTCCTCGCCGTCTTTGGCCGTGGCCCGGTTGGCGGCGAACTCAATGTCCAGTTTGGCCTGCTCCAAACGCACATCGATGAGCGAGGTCTCGGAGGTGCGCTCCAGGAACTGCATCCGCCCCTTGGTCTGCTCGATTTCACCTCTGACCCGGGTGAGCTCACGCTGTACCGCCAGAACGTCCTCCACTTTCTCCGCTTTTGCCATAATGCGGACCAGCTGTTGCTCGGCCGCCTCGAGGTTTCCGAGCCTGGCTTTCAGGTCGGCGTACTCCTCGCTCACATCTTTGCTGGTGGTATTCTCGGAGACGACCTCAAGCGCCAGGTCGCGCAGCATCCTCATCGCATCATTGAAGCGTTCCGCCACCACCCGGACGGTTATTTGACCGATGAGTCGTTCGCCTTCCTTGAACTGGTTGGAAGAGACCACGTAACCATCAAAGTTCCCGGCAATCTGGACAATGCGCTCCATCGACTGAGGAACGTCATTCACTACCAGGTGCAGACTGCCGGTACGGACAATCATGCGGTCGGCGTCACCGGGCACCTGTGCCCCAAAGTCAGGCTGGACAGCTTCTCCGCCCTTACCCGGCACTGAGATGACGGGCGGCATAGGGGCTGGACTGGGTGTCGGTGCTGGAACAGGCCGCGGCACCGTTATGATAGGGGCCGGGATGCCCGGCCGGGGAGCAGATGGCGCCGGTGCGGGCGCGGGCGCGGGGCTAGGGGCTGGCTTCGGCGCGGCGGAACAGGCGGCCCCTACCAGGATAAGAAGAATAGCCAAAAAGACAAATAGCAGCTTTCTCATTGAAGCCTCCTGCTTAATACAACGATTTGAACCGGCAAAGGTTAGTGACCTAAGGAAAACAGCCCAGCCGGCAGTTGCAAATCTTAATTTTGAGTCGATTCGCCGCATCACCCACTTCCCGTGGGCTGACTTTCATTTCTTTGGCGATTTTGAAAGCCACGGCGCACGGCAGTTTGCCGTTCACCAGGCTGGCTCTTATTTTCTGTTCGACTGTGTTTTCCATAGTCACCTCCGCGTTAGTACCTAGTTATACAAATTCACGCATCTCCTCGCCCCTTGCAGGAGAGGAATGATTCTTTCATAGCATATGGCTTGATACAAGTGATTGCTAGCGCGTCAATTTCACCAGCAGGGCCCGGTACATATCGGAAATGTTCCGGATTTCCTCGTAGGTCTCGGGCGGCAAAGGTTCATCGAGGCAGATGGCCATCATCGCCCCACCGCCCCTCTGCACCCCACGGCTGACCTGCATCTGGCTGATGTTGACATCAGCATTGCCGATGAGTGTACCCAGTATTCCAATCATGCCGGGGCGGTCCTTGTGCTCGGTAAAGAGCATGTAGCTACCGGTCGGCTCGATTTCCAGCCAATAGTCGTTCACCTGCGTCAGATGGGTTTTGCCCCTCAGCGCCGACCCCGACACGAGCGTGCTTCCCGTCGTTGTGACCACCCGCACCGAGACCATGTTGGCATAGTTCTCGCAGACGGCGTATTTCTCCTCGGTGACACTCAGCCCGCGCCGCCGGGCAATCATATCGGCGTTGACGATGTTCACCCTC
>JBDRFW010000231.1:0-2123 GCA_043818415.1 Chloroflexota bacterium
AAGCTTAGTTTTGGACAGCTTCTTCCCTCCCGTGAATTTGGCGGTGGAAGCCAGGCCTTCCAGGTAGGCGTCCTCTTCCCGGTTGAGAAAGACGGAGAGCTTAATCATGGACGATTTAGGCAGGACGGGAGTCGCCGGCACGGGCGGCTTCGGTTCCTGTGAAGCCGCCGGGCGGTCGCCGCCGGTGAGGCGGTCCAGGGCGGACCCGTAGGCCATCTCCTCGGTTATCTTAGCTCTTTTCATGCAGCACCTCTTCTGTAAATAATCTGTAGGCATCGGCCCCTTCGGATTTTGGGGCGTAGGTCAGTATGGACTCCCCGGCGGCCGGGGCTTCTTTAAAACGGACGCTGATGGGGATGGTCGTCTCGAAGACCCTGATTTTATCGCCGAAGGCCCGCTTGGTAACCTCGATGACTTCGCGGCTGTGCAGGGTGCGCGGGTTGGTCATGGTGAACAGGATGCCCAGAATCTCCAGAGGCGGATTGATTTTTTCCTGCACGCGGATGATGGTGTTTAAAAGCATCGCCAGGCCCTTCATCGCCAGGAAGTCGGCCTGCAAAGGTATGAGGACATTGTCGGCGGCGGACAGGGCGTTGATGGTCAGGAGTCCCAGGCTGGGGAGGCAATCCACCAGAATGAAGTCATAATCTTTACGTACGGGCTGGAGCATCTCTTTTAATATCAGTTCACGGGTGAATGCCCCCACCAGGTCGAGCTGCGCCTGTGACAGTTCGATGTTAGCCGGGGCGAGGTCAATGTTGGGGTTACTGGTCGGCACGACAACCTCGGAGATAGAGGGACGTCCGTTATTCCTTATAGTGCTGATTAAAACGTTATAGACGGTGAGCTTTATGTCATCGGGGTTGAACCCCAGGCTGATGGTAAGAGAGGCCTGCGGGTCCCAATCGATAAGCAATACCCGCTTCTTATGCTCACTTAAACCTTGAGCCAGGGCGGCGGCGGTGGTTGTCTTGCCAACGCCGCCTTTCTGATTGGCAATGCAGATAACAGGCATAGCTCGGACTCTCTACCTAAGCACAATTATAGCGCAATTGCGCAAATGCGTCAATACTCGGTTGCGTAGATATACCTTCTCCCCCGCCCCGTCTCCACAACTAGGAAGAAACCGGGTAATATTTCCATCGGAGAAATCTACCTTGGCGATTTCTCCATCATACCCGAATTCGGCCATTATCTGTTAGCCCCCAGGCGCCTTCTTTAGCGTACTTTTATCCCCAGTTCTTTAAGCTTGGCCTCGGTCGGGTTGCCGTCTTTGTCCCAGCCGCGCACTTGGTAGTATTCGTCGAGCATCTCATCGAGGTCGGCCTGGCTGATAAGCTGTCCCGCCGAAGCCCCGGCCCGGATGGCTTCGGTCATGATGCGTTTGGGGAATGTGTCGTCTTTACGGCCGAATCCTTCGCCAATATTGAACAACCGGGCCACATTATTTATCCTTTCCCCGATTTGCTGGACTTCTTCCGTGGTAAGGCGCATCCCGGTAGCTGCGTTCACCAGGTCGGCCGTGTTTTGACACGCGATTTCGGGCACGGCCATGTCGAGGAGAAAAGCACACATCGGGGCACAATCACAGGTAACGCAGCGAACGTCCTGGTTCCATTTGGTCAGCCTGCCTTTCCCCTTGATGGCTAATCTGTCCACTTTTTCCGGGTTGGGGTTACCGAAGATTTCCTGGAAGGCGTAGCCCCGGTTGTGGTCGGCCCCGGTATAGGCGGTGGCATAGTTCAAACCGTGTGCCTTGGCGCCCCTGACATCGTAAGCTGGCAGCTCCAGGCCCTTTATCTGCATGGCATAGTCCGCGGAGCCTTTACCTATTTTTTCGGCCGCTTTCTTGGTGCCTTGGCACAGGATTGCCCCCAGCCCCTCTTGGTAGGTTATCCGCCGCAGCATTTCAATAACGGCCATATAATTGCCGAATTTCAGTTCCAGACCGTCGGTATCCTTCTTGGTCAGTATGCCCCTTTCGTAGAGTTCCATGGCGAAGCCGATGGTGACACCGGCCGACATGGTATCCAGGCCATACTCATCGCAGATTCGGTCGGCGGCAATGATGGCGGGTAGATAGCCGACCCCCACGGTGCTTCCCAGCGAATACGTCGTCTCAA
>JBDRFW010000232.1:0-7921 GCA_043818415.1 Chloroflexota bacterium
GATTCTCCAGGCCGCCGGCATTCCCACCCCGGACTTCCAGCTGCTCAATCCCCGGACGCTGCACCTCTTCCGGCTCGGGTTTCCCTGCATCGTCAAGCCCCGCGGCGAGGACGCCAGCCACGGCATCACCGCGGCCAGCGTCGTCCGGGACGCCGCCTCGCTGGAAAAACAGGTGACCGCCATGAGCCGCAGCTATGGCTGCGTCCTGGTGGAGGCGTTCGTCGGGGGGAGAGAGTTCAATGCCACCGTCATGGGAAACTCGCGTTACAGTCTGCTGCCGCCGTCGGAGATAAACTACTCGCTGCCGCCGGAGGTGCCCCCCATCCTCACCTTTGACGCCAAGTGGGATACGGACAGCGCCTATTTCAAAGGAACGCAGGTGACCTGCCCGGCGGAAATCACCCCCGGGGAACTGAAGAGAATTCGCCGGACGGCGCTGGCCGCTTTCCGACTGACCGGCTGCCGCGGCTACGCCCGTGTGGACATGCGCCAGGACGGCGACGGTGTGCTCCACGTCCTCGAGGTCAACCCCAACCCGGATATCTCGCCGGGGACCGGCGCCGCGCGCCAGGCACTAGCCTCCGGCATGACCTACGCCGGCTTCATCAAGAGGATTGTCAGACTGGCCCTGGAGAAGGAAAAACATGACCGTCATCATCCGGCCCATGTCCGCCGCGGACAAACCGGCCGTAATGCAGATACTACGGAATACGCCCGAATTTAAGCCCTTCGAGGTGGTGGTGGCCGAGGAGGTCATCGACGCTTTCCTTAACGACCTGGACAATTCCGGGTACTATACTCTGGTTGCCGTCGAAGGTGCAGCCGTCCTGGGGTATATCACCTACGGCCCCACGCCGCTGACCGAAGGCACCTGGGACATCTACTGGGAGGCGGTCGACCGCGAGAAGCGGGGGCGGGGCATCGGCCGCGCCCTCATGGAGGCGGCCGAGGCAGCCATCCGCAAAGCCAGAGGGAGGCTCATCGTCATCGAGACCTCGTCCACCTCCCTTTACGAGATAACGCTCCGCTTCCACCTCGCCTGCGGCTACGGGGAAATCGCCCGCATCCCGGACTTCTACTCGCCCGGCGACGATAAGCTCCTCCTGCAAAAACGGCTGCGATAAGGGTAAACAGGAAGTCGGTTTGGAGGAAAAAGCGGTACTATGATGGGACATTGGCAGGACTTCGTGCTGACCTTCGTGCCCCTGTTCATCGTGATTGATGCCTTCGGCAACCTGCCCTTCGTTATCTCCATGGGCGAGGATATGATGAGGCGGGAGCGCCTCAAGATGGTCCATTACGCCGTCATCACCGCCACGCTGGTCGGCCTGGTGTTCCTCTTCTTCGGCCAGTTCATCCTCAGGGTGCTGGACATCTCGGTTGGCTCCTTCGCCATCGCCGGCGGGCTTATCCTGCTGATTCTCTCCATCCGGTACATGTCCACGGGCCACATGGTGACCGCCGTCAAGGAAGAGCTGGTGGCGGTAGTCCCCATCGGCACGCCGCTCACCGTCGGCCCCGCCACCATCACCACCCTGCTGCTCCTGGCCATTCAGTTCCCCCTCTACATGGTGCTGATATCCTTCGTCCTGAACATGCTGATTACGTGGGTTATCTTCCTGCTGAGCGGCCGGATTGCCGGGTTCATGGGGCAGGGCGGACTCCGGGCTATCTCCCGGTTGTTCAGCCTCCTGCTGGCTGCCATCGCGGTAAGCATGATTATACGCGGGCTCAACTTAACTGGTATAATCAGTACCGGCGGTTAACCGGCAAGGACTGACGATGTTTCGTATTAGGCGCGTTTACGACGATATTACCCCCGCCAACCAGGACGCCATCGCCCAGGTGCAGGAAATCCTGCGCACCCAGTTCCCCCGCCTGCCCAAGCGGGATATCAACAAACTGCCGGAGCAGCTGCGTAACCCGCTCAAGTACCGGTTCCGGGCCATCATCTTCATCGCCGAGGGGGTCCGGGGGCACGTGGACGGCTTCGCCCTGCTCTTCCTCGAACCGACCCTGAAGTTCGGCTATCTTGACTATATTTCCGCTGCGGAAACGAAGACGGGCGGCGGCATCGGCGGGGCCCTTTACGAAAGGGTGCGTGAGGAGGCGCTCGACCTGGAGACCATCGGCCTCTTCTTCGAATGCCTCCCCGATGAACCCGCCCTCAGCCGCATCCCCGAGACCAGGAAACAGAATGCGAGGCGCCTGCGCTTCTACGAGCGGTACGGCGCCCGCCCCATCATCAATACCGCCTACGAGACCCCCATCAACCCCGGCGACGATAACCCCCCCTTCCTGGTCTATGACGACCTCGCCCAGGACATCGAGCTGCCGCGCGATACCCTGAAACAGATTGTCCGCGCCATCCTGGAGCGCAAGTACAAGGGCGTCGCCCCCCCGGAGTACAACGAGATGGTGGTGGAGTCCATCAAGGACGACCCTGTCCGGCTGCGCGCCCCACATTATGTCAAGAAACCTCCCCTCCCTATCAAGCGCACCGTCGCCGCGGACAAGCGCATCAGGCTGGTCATCAACGACCGCCACTGGATACACCACGTCGAGGAGCGCGGCTACGTGGAGTCGCCGGTGAGAATAGACGTCATCCTGGATGAGCTGGCCAAGACCAACCTCTTCCAGAAGATACCGCCGCGCCACCACTCGGAGAAGCACATCAAGGCCGTCCACGACCACGGCTTCGTCGATTACCTGCGAAAAGTATGTACCGGCCTCAGCGAGGACACCGCCATCTACCCCTACGTCTTCCCGGTGCGCAACCGGACGCGCCCCCCCAAGGACCTGCCCATTCGCGCCGGCTACTACTGCATCGATACCTTCACGCCGCTGTCCGGCAACGCCTACCTGGCGGCCAAGCGGGCGGTGGACTGCGCCCTGACGGCGGCCAAGCAGCTCCTCGAGGGCTACCGCCTGGCCTACGCCCTGGTGCGGCCGCCCGGCCACCACGCCGAGCCGTCCACCTTCGGCGGCTTCTGCTATTTCAACTCCACGTCCGTGGCGGCCAACCTGCTTAGCGCCTGGGGTAAGGTCGCCATCCTGGACATCGACTACCATCACGGCAACGGCCACCAGGAAATCTTCTACGAGCGGGCCGACGTCCTGACCATCTCCATCCACGGCCATCCCCGCTACACCTATCCCTACTTTAGCGGCTTCGCCGGCGAGAAAGGGAAGGGCGAAGGCCGGGGCTTCAACGTCAATATCCCCCTGCCGGAGAACATCGGCGGCGATTTCTACCGCGGCGTACTCAAGGGCGCGCTCAGGAGAATAAAAAGGTTCCATCCCCGTTTCCTCGTCGTCGCCCTGGGGCTGGACACGGCCAAGGAAGACCCCACCGGCAGCTGGACGCTGGAAGCCGCCGACTTCGAGTCAGTTGGGGAGATGATTGGCGCCCTGCGTTACCCTACTCTGGTCGTCCAGGAGGGCGGCTATGATACGCGGGTGCTCGGCATCAACGCCCGGTCTTTCCTCACCGGGCTGTGGACGGGCGCCTGCGTGCCGTGAGACCCGCCGGCCCGGCTTTTCACCGGATTATGAAAAACGTCTCTCGGCCAGGCTTTGACCCGGTATGATTTCCATCGTCACCCTAATTATCGTCTTCGTCCTTATCGCCGTCCGGCAGGTCGGCAACATCCGGCTGCGGCTCTGGCAGATAATGCTGCTGGGGGCGCTGGCGGTGCTGGTATCCGGGCAGATATCGCCGGGGAGGGCGCTGCAGGCCGTCAATACGGACGTGATGCTTTTCCTCTTCGGGGTCTTCGTCATCGGGCAGGCCCTGGAAGACAGCGGCTACCTGGGTCACCTGGCCTACCGGCTCTTTCGCCGGGCGCGCACGCTGAACGGCCTGATACTGCTGGTCATCTTCGGCATGGGGTTGCTCTCGGCGCTGCTCATGAACGATACGCTGGCCATCATCGGCACCCCGGTCGTCCTGTCCCTGGCCAGCCGGGCCGATACCCAACCCCGGGTCCTGCTGCTTTCCCTGGCCTTTGCCGTGACCATCGGCAGCGTCATGAGCCCGATAGGCAATCCCCAGAACCTGCTGATTGCCATCCACGGCGGCGTGGCCAACCCCTTCGTGACCTTCCTGCGCTTTCTCCTGGCGCCCACCCTGGTGAACCTTTTCCTGGCCTACCTGCTGCTGCGTCTGTTCTACCGCCGGCACCTGCACGGTCGGCCCCTGGCCCACACTATCGAGCCGATTAAGGATGCCAGGCTGGCCGGCCTCTCCCGAATCTCCCTGGTGATACTGGTCGTGCTCATCATCGCCAAAATCGTGACGGTGCTGGCGGGCCTGGAAATAGATTTCAAGCTGACCTATATCGCCCTGGCAGCGGCCCTGCCGGTTATCGTCTTTATCCCGAGGCGACCCGGCATACTCAAGAGGCTCGACTGGTTCACGCTGATTTTCTTCGCGGCCATGTTCGTCCTGATGCAGAGTGTCTGGGACGCCGGCATTTTCCAGTCGGCCCTCGCCGCCACCAACCTGGACCTTACCGCCACGGGAGTGATTCTGGGGGTGAGCGTCCTGCTGAGCCAGCTGCTCTCCAACGTCCCCCTCGTGGCCCTTTATCTGCCGGTGCTGGTGCAAATCGGGGCATCGGCGCGGGACATGATGGCCCTGGCCGCCGGGAGCACCATCGCCGGCAATCTGACGCTGCTCGGCGCCGCCAGCAATATCATCATCATCCAGAATGCGGAAAAAAGGAGCGGCGCCACCCTCTCCTTCTGGGAGTTCGTCAGGATTGGGGCGCCGCTGACGGTCATCAACATCGCCGTTTACTGGCTGTTCCTGGCGATATTATGATTTAACGCAATGCGCCGGCCGCCGCGTTTTTTGAGATAACAATCTCTCCTGCCATGCAGTGAGAATTTCTCACCGCACCGCATCCTTTAAGCTGAATCAAAATCGCTGTCAGGGAGCTTTCAGCTAGGCTTTTTTCGATAGTTTCTTATCGAGGACAGCCACCGCCTCTGTAACCGCTGAGTTCAGTAACTCGGCCAGTTTCAGGGCATCCTTGGCTATCTTTTCTACCCTGGCAATGGCCTCGGAAGCAACTCGTTCCGCTTCCTTGGCAGCTTTCTCTCCGGCCCTCCGGGCTTCCTCCGCCGCTTTCCTGGCGCTGTCGGCGGCCTCGTCGGCCATCCGGATGCTGTTCTCGATCTCATCGAGAATCTGGGGCAGCGGCTGGGTCATGATTTTCTTGGGTTTTTCTTCTCTGGCCGGAGCGGTCTCCGTCCCCTGGATTGCCATAGGTTCCTCCTTCTATTTCCACCGGCGGATATCCGCCGGGTTGACCACTATAGCTTACTCTTCAGCCACGTCAGCCTTTCGGCCACGGCTCTGGCCGCTAGCGCCTGGCTGATGCTTTTCAGCAGGTCGCTGGCGAGCTTATCGTCGACTAACACGTCCCGCACCCAGACGCTGAAGTCGTTCTTCGACTCGTTGGCGTGTGCGTGGTAAGTCTCCTCGAACATCTGCCCCAGCGCTTCCTGAAGCTCCTTCAGGCTCTTCAGGTACCTGCCGTCCTGGCAGTAGAAACGTTTCTCATCGGACACGTTTCCCAGCCTGGCTTCGGCCACCGACCTTGTCATTTTCACCATGTTCGCCACCTCCCGGCATGTTATTCCCGTTGTTATTTTATACCTATTTTAAATTAAAATCACCTTTCGTGTTTTATCTGTCTCACCTCCGGCGAAAGCACCTCCTCCGGCAGGGCATCGGCCACTTCCGCGACGGCCTGCGGACCGATGGCTTCCGCCGCCGTCAGGACGCCTTCCGCCGCCTGGATGACGGCCGCCCTCTCCGGTATCCCTGCCTGCGCTGCCACCTCGCGGGCGGCTTCTATCGTCCTGGCCGTGGTCTCGCCGAGGTCGGCCCCGGTCTCCGCCGCCCCCTGGAGAACGCCCTGGCTGGCGCCGAGGATGCCTTCCAGCGGGTCAACGCCGGCGCGGCTCGATGCCTCGACGACGCCCGACGTCACCGGGAGGACCAGCTCCGCCACGAGCAGCGGCTTGTTGTCCGAGTCCGCCACGTGCATGGCGCCGCGGGCCGCCTGTCGGGTAATCTCGATGCCGTGCGTCGTGACGGCCTCCCGCGACTTCCAGATACTGTCCAGCCCGCTTTCCAGTGCCCGGGCCAGCTTCCCCGTCAGCCGCCGCCCCTCCACCGCCGCCGAGGCGGCGGCCCGGGCCATCTCCGCGATTTGATAGGCGGTAACGCCGAGCACGGCATCCAGCCCGGGTATCGGTATCCGCTTCAGGTAGCCGAAGGGGAAGTTGCTGAAAAGGTTATAGGACGGCACGGAGCTGACCGGCCGCGACATCTCGCGGGTCGGGTAGAAGAGCGACTCCAATATAACCTCGCGGCTCACCTCGCCCTCCTCGCGTATCAGGGCCAGCGTGCTCAGGGTTAGCACCCCCAGTATAAAGGCAATCAGGAAGAGGAAATCGTACCCGATGATACTCAGGGCCGGCAGCTCGATTAACCTCCCGGGGTCGGCCCAGGAAAACGTCAGGTTCAGCTGGCGTACCTGAAAGAAGTCCGCCAGGTAACCGCCGTAGAGCGGGCCGAGCCCGGCGCCCAGGTTGATGGCCAGCGAAGCCCCGGCCAGGTAAGTCGTGGCCTCCCCCTTCGGCGCCAGCTTGAGGCCGATGGTCCCCACGGTGAGGGTCACCCCGGCGTTGGCTATCCCGGCGAAGATGTGCAGGAACACCAGGAGGGGTATCGTCAGGAAGTAGCGCTCCGGCATGGTGGTGAATATCCAGCCGAAGATTACCAGCAGGTACAGCGAGGCGCACAGCGAAAGCACGGCCTTGCTCCCGAAGCGGTCGACGTAGTGGCCCCAGACGCGGAGAAACAGGATATTGAAAAGCTGGGCCAAGATGCTGAAGCCGATTACCCAGGACAGCGGCAGTCCCAGCCACTTCAGCATGTAAACGGCAAAGAAGGGGATAGCCAGGTTAGAAGCGAACCCCCAGAAAAGCAAAAAACGCAGCAGCCGCCGGAAATTGCGGTCCCGCAGCGGCGCCGTGAGCCGCTGCCACAGGGGCGGTTGCGGCCCGGGTACCGGCTGCATCAACGGCTCCGGTATCCGGGACATCATCATGGGGCTGGCCAGTCCCAGGAAAAGCGCCCCGAAGAGGAGCACGTAGGTATAGCCCAGGATAACGTTCTGCCCGGAGGCCTGCTCCCGCCAGAAATCCACGAAGACGGCCGCCCCGAGGCTGAAGACTATGCCCATCACCGTGGCCGCGGCCAGCCGCCGGGAAAAGAACCGGCCCAGTATCGTCTGGGGGACCAAGTCCCGTACCCAGCCGTTCCAGGCGGTGTTGCATACCGCCGCGAACAACCCCCGGAACGCCATCAGGACCAGCAGCATGGTAATGGCCCCCCGCCCCGGAATCGGCATAAACAGGGGAATCAGGGCGATGGGGAACCATATCAGCTGGGCCAGGAACCAGTTGGCAACGGCAATCGCCTTGCGCCGCCTGATTTTCTCCACCAGCCAGATGGCCGGCAGCTGGGTTATCTGCATGAGGAAGGGCAGCGAGGCCAGGATACCTATTTGAAGGTTATTAGCCCCGAGCGCCAGGGCGAACGCCGCCAGGAAACCGCTGGTGGTGATGCTGAAAAAGCCCAGGGAAAACGCTCCCTCCAGGGTCAGCCAGCGCAGTCCGGCAGATAACTCCCGGTCGGAGATGGTCGGTTTAGGTTTCAGGAAGCCAAATAAGTTCATAGTTATACGCACGTTCGTTTAACAAATGATTGCTGGCGATTCAGTCCGGTCAGGCGGCGCGGCTAAGTCTTCAGGCGCTGCGCCCCGGGGGCTCGGCCGTCTTCTGGCCCTTGCGCCGCTTCCAGCCGAGCATCATCAGCAGCTCGCCCACGGCTGCGTCGCCG
>JBDRFW010000233.1:0-8281 GCA_043818415.1 Chloroflexota bacterium
GGACCTCAACTACGGCGCCGGGGTGCACGCCGATAAATGGATACCGATATTACCCAACACGGACGCAGCCATGCGCCTGGCCATCGCTTACGTCTGGATTACCGAAAACATCTATGATAAAGACTATGTGGCCACGCACACCTACGGGTTCGAAAAGTTCGCGGACTACGTCCTCGGCAAAGAGGACGGTATTGCCAAGACACCCGGCTGGGCCGCCGAGCTCTGCGGTGTGCCTTCGAGGATAACCAAGGCCCTGGCCAGGGAGTGGGCTTCCCAGCGGACGTCGATATCGCACTACCTGGGTGGGGGCGCCATCCGGGGGCCTTATTCCACCGAACCAGCCCGGCTGGAGGTCCTGCTGCTGGCCATGCAGGGGCTGGGAAAACCGGGGGTGCACCAGTTCTGTTTCAACCAGATATTCCTGGCGGAGCCTTTTAAGTCCCAGGCGATGTTTTCACCGCAGGTTGCCTACCGCGGCACGGAGGTCCCGTTCCAGGCGGCGGAGATTCACGGCATATCCCGTAACGATTTTATCAAGCGGTGGGACCCGGCCGGCTGGACGCCGCCGCCGCTTCACAAGCCGGAATTCGGGCTGGTGACCCCGCCCGCGCAAAGGCCTTCGCAGATTATCGCCAAAGACCTCATCCACGAGGCCATTCTCAACCCGCCCGTCAGCTGGTACGGCACCACCTTCTGGAGCGAGCCGCTGGAAGACCAGTTCGTCAAGTATACCTACCCCGCCAAGGGCTGCTCGGAAGTACACCTGATCTGGACGGATACCCCCTGCTGGATAACCTGCTGGAATGACAGCAACTACTTCATCAAGGCCATCAGGAGCCCCAAGATAGAGTTCATCCTGGCCCAGCAGCCGTGGCTGGAAAACGATTGCCAGTTCGCGGACGTAATCCTGCCGGTCAGCACCAAGTTCGAGGAAGAGGATATCCAGGTCGATGCCATGTCCGAGCAGTTCGACATTATTTTCCACGAAGGTAAATGCATCGAACCCGTCGGCGAGTCAAAGAGCGACTACGAGATAGTCTGCCTGATAGCCGACCGGCTGGGACTGCTGGACAAGGTCACGGGGGGCAAGACCGAAGAGCAATGGATTAAATTCGCCTTTGATAATTCCGGCGCTAAAGAGTTTATAAGCTATAAAGAATGGAAGGAAAAGGGGTATTACATCTCCCCGACCCTGCCGGAAGCGAGGAAATACGTCAAGCGGAGGACGCCCCCTGCAGGACTTCTATGAAGACCCGGAGGGACACCCCCTGAAGACGCCGTCCGGCAAGGTTGAGTTCTATTCCCAGAACCTGGCCAAGCACTTCCCCGGCGATAAGGAGAGGCCGCCTGTCCCGCACTGGATTCCTTACGGGGAGACCCATCAGGAAAGCCGGCTGCACCCCCGGGCCGAGAAGTACCCCCTGCTCGTGGTTTCCAATCACGGCCGGTGGCGGGTACATGCCAACCTCGATGACATCAGCTGGATAAGGGAAATCGAGACCTGCAAGGTCAAGGGGCAGGACGGCTATCTTTATGAGCCCCTCTGGATGAGCCCGCAGGACGCGGCGGCGCGGGGTATCAAGCGGGGAGACGTGATAAAGATATACAACGAGCGGGGGGCGGTCCTCGCCGGTGCTTACGTGACCGAGAGAATCATGCCGGGGGTGGTCTCCATCGACCACGGGGCGCGGTACGACCCCATCGTCCCCGGGGAGCTCGACCGGGGCGGAGCGATTAACACCATCACGCCGCGCAAGACCATCTCCAAGAATGCCACGGGCATGGTCTGCGCCGGGTTCCTGGTGGAGGTGGAGCGCGCCAATCTGGACGAGCTGAGGCGGAAATATCCTCAGGCTTTCAACCGGCCTTATGACCCGGGTGCTGGCCTGCCCCGGGAGAGAGTCCTTCACCAGAGGGAGAAAATTTAGCTAGCGATTAAAGGATTGACATACCGGTGTCATTTCGGTAATATTGGGCTGATTCTCCGGCATTATTCATAAGGAGGTGGCCGATAAAGCAGGGTACCAGGGCGCGGAAACATTTTCGCCATGCTTACGTTCGATAATCCTAAAATAGATACGGAGGAGGCAAATGGCTGAAAAGAAAAAAACCGGCAAAGACAACGGACAGGAAAGGACCTATGTCAAGGGGCTCGGCTTTTGCGGTAACGGTATTGATGGAAACCTCACGGAAGTAGATGTCAAAGACGGTAAAATTATCCGGATAAAACCTTTCCACTATACCCGCAAATACAAGGCCGAGGAGTTCAAGCCATGGAAGCTGGAAGCCCGTGGTAAGGTTTACGAACCGCCTCTCAAGACACTGCCGCCACCCCTGGCCCTGGGATATAAAAAGCGCGTCTATTCATCTAACCGTCTGCTTTACCCGTTGAAGAGGGTGGATTTCGACCCCAATGGCGAGAGGAACATCCAGAACCGCGGCAAGAGCGGTTATGTCCGGATTTCCTGGGACGAGGCCCTCGACATCATTGTCGGCGAGATGAAGAGAATCACCAAGAAGTACGGCCCCTACGCCATATTTTCACAGTCGGACGGGCATGGCGAGACTAAAGTCGTCAATGGAGGACACGGCGCCCACCGTGAGCTGCTCGACCTTCTGGGCGGTTACACCCAGCAGAGCCGGAACCCCGATAGCTGGGAGGGGTGGTACTGGGGTGCCAAACATGTCTGGGGCTGCGAGCCGGTCGGCATGGCGCCGCAGGGCAACCTCATGCTCGATGTCGCCGAGCACACCGATGTCCTCCTGCACTGGGGATGCGATGCCGAGGCCACGCCCTGGGGCTGGGCGGGGCAATCGGCCAGCCGATTTATCTACTGGTTTACCGAGCTCGGGATAAAGCAAATATTTATCTGCCCGGACCTTAACTACTCTGCGGCCATTCACGGCGACAAGTGGATACCGATACTACCCAACACCGACGCCGCCATGCAACTGGCCATCGCCTATGTCTGGCTGACCGAAGATACTTATGATAAAGACTATATCGCCACGCATACCGTTGGCTTTGACAAGTTCAAGGACTATGTCCTGGGCAAGGAAGATGGCATTCCCAAGACGCCGAAGTGGGCCTCGGAGCTGTGCGGCGTACCGTCGCGCATTATCAAGGCCCTGGCCCGGGAATGGGCTTCCAAAACGACATCCGTGGTGCACGGCAATGGCGGCTCTTATATCCGCGGCCCCTACGCCACCGAACCGGCCCGTCTCGAGGTAACCCTGCTCGCCATGCAGGCCCTGGGCAAGCCGGGGGCCAACCAGGTCAAGATGATGGAGTGGGGCTTCTTCGGCCGGACCTACGAGATGCCGGTCCCGATTCCGGTAGTAATGCCGCAGGTATTCGCCTGCTACAAAGGGTTCGACGTCACCAAGTACCCCAAGCAGATTATTCCCAAGGACTTGGTGGCCAAAGCCATCATCAACGACCTTAATGGTGGCCCGCCCATTGAATGGTACGGCACCACCCTGCTGGCGGAGATGACGGAGAACCAGTTCGTCAAGTACCAGTACCCGGTAGATGGGTGCTCCCCGGTCCACATGATATGGACGGATTCCCCATGCTGGATAACCTGCTGGAACGGCGGCAACGAATTTATCGAAGCCCTGCGGAGTCCCAATATTGAGTTTATGCTCGCCCAGCACATCTGGCTGGAAAACGACTGCCTCTTCGCGGACATGGTCCTGCCGGTCCGCACCAAGTTCGAGGAGCTCGATATAGGGGTTGACGGCCTCAGTGGGCAGTACCGCACCATCAACTACGAAGGCCAATGCATCGAGCCCCTGGGAGAGTCCAAGGGAGACTGGGAAATTGCCCTCATGGTCGCCGAGCGGTTCGGCCTCAAGGAAAAGCTCACCCAGGGCAAGTCTACCGAAGAATGGATGAAGGTCGGTTTCGACCATTCTGGAATCGCCGACCTGATTAGCTGGGAAAAGTTTAAGGAGAACGAGTACTACGTTATCCCCACTGACCCGCAATGGAAGAAGAATCCGCGGGGCTTGAACGAGTTCTATAAGGACCCCAAGAAGACTCCGCTGAGCACTCCCACCGGCAAGCTGGAAATCTACTCCCAGAGACTGGCCGAGCATTTCCCGGATGATGAAGAGAGGCCGCCCTATCCCAAGTGGGTACCCTACGGCAAAACGCACCAGGAAAGCCTGCTGTGTGACCGGGCCAAGAAATACCCCGTCCTGGTCTGCTCCAACCACCCCCGGTGGGGCGTCCATGCCAACCATGACGATATCACCTGGTTCCGGGAAATCAGGACCTGTAAGACACGGGGTGCGGACGGGTACCTCTACCACACCGCCTGGGTCAATCCCAAAGACGCCGCCGCCCGGGGCATCGCCGATGGCGACGTGGTGAAAATCTATAACGAGAGGGGCGGCGTCCTCGCCGGTGCCATGGTGACCGAGAGGATTATACCCGGGGTGATCTCCATCGACCACGGGGCCAAGTATGACCCCATCGTCCCCGGGGAGCTTGACCGCGGCGGGGCCATCAACACGATAACTCCGGGCAAGGTGACCTCAGCCAATGCCACCGGCATGGCCACCAGCGGCTTCCTCGTTGAGTTCGAGCGGGTCGACCTTGACGAAATGCGTCGGAAATACCCCGAGGCTTTCAGCCGGCCATACCACCATGCGGCAGGTCCGGGGGTAGCATCATTTCTCTATGGAGGTAAAAAGTAAAAATGGGTAAGGCTTTAATTATTGACATTACCAAATGTAATGGCTGCTACAACTGCCAGATAGCCTGCAAGGACGAGCACGTGGGCAACGACTGGACTCCCTATGCCAAGCCGCAGCCGGACACGGGCCAATTCTGGACGAAGGTGACGGATATCGTGAGGGGGACCCTGCCCAAGGTCAAGATAGCCTACTGGCACGACATCTGCCAGCACTGCGATGATGCCCCCTGCGTGAAGGCCTGCCGCCAGAAGGCGATATACAAGCGGGAAGACGGAATCGTCATCATCGACCCCGGGAAGTGCGTGGGCAATCGCAACTGTGTCGATGCCTGTCCCTACGGGGTGATTTACTTCAACGGCGACCTGAACATATCGCAGAAGTGCACTTTTTGCGCGCACCTGCTGGACCGGGGATGGAAGGAACCGAGATGTGTTGATGCCTGCCCGACGGAGGCGCTTAGGTTCGGCGAGGAGTCCGAGCTGAAGGAATACATCAAGAAATCAGAGGTGCTGCACCCCGAGTTCAAAGCCAAACCAAGGGTGTATTATATCGGTATACCGAAGAGGTTTATCGCCGGGGCCGTCTGGGACCCCAAAGAGGACGAGTGCACCGAGGGGGCAACGGTAACTCTGACGGAGCCGGGCAAGGCGCAGAAGCTGGTGGCCAGGACCGACCGCTTCGGCGACTTCTGGTTCGAGGGCCTGGAGGTGGGCAAGCACTCGCTGGTGATTGAGAAGCCCGGCTACAAGGCAAAGAAGTTCGAGGGGATAAGCACGGAGAAAGACGTCAACCTGGGAGACATCGAACTTGTAAAAGGGTAGGGCATCACCGGTTGCCCGTAACTCATCACCCAAGATAATAATTATGGCAGAAGAAAAGACGCTCTATAAGGGCATCGGTTTTTGCTCTATTGACTCCGACGGGCATACCTCCGAAATCGATATCAAGGACGGCCGCATCATCCGCATCCGGCCGCTGCACTATGACCGGAAGTATAAGCCCGAGCAATTCAAGCCCTGGAAGATAAAGGCGCGGGGCCGGACCTTTGAGCCGACCCTCAAGACGCTGATATCTCCCCTCGCCTTGAGCTACAAGAAACGCATCTATTCGCCCAACCGTATTCTCTATCCCCTGAAGAGAGTGGACTTTGACCCCAACGGCGAGAGGAATGTCCAGAACCGGGGCAGGAGCCGCTACGCCCGCATCTCCTGGGACGAAGCCCTGGATATTATCGTCGGCGAGATAAAGAGGATTATCGCCAGGTACGGGCCTTATGCCATCTTCGCCCAGGCGGACGGACACGGGGAGACCAAGATGGTACATTTCCCCCACGGCCAGCAGAAAAAGCTCCTCACCCTGCTGGGCGGCTACACGCTGCAGGCGAGGAACCCGGACAGCTGGGAGGGGTGGAACTGGGGGGCCAAGCACGTCTGGGGGTACGAGCCGGTGGGACTGCCCCCGCAGACCAACCTCGTGGCCGACATCGCCGAACACACGGAGCAGCTCCTCTACTGGGGGTGTGACGCCGAGAGCACCCAGTACGGCTGGGCGGGACAGGTGGGGACGCGGGTGCGGTACTGGTTCAAAGAGCTCGGCATCAAGGCGGTCTTCATCTGCCCGGACCTTAACTTTACCGCCGCCATTCATGCCGATAAGTGGATTCCGATACTGCCCAACACCGATGTCGCCTTGCAGCTGGCCGTGGCCTATACTTGGCTTACCGAGGACACTTACGACCGCGATTACCTCGCTACCCATACCGTCGGTTTCGATAAAATTAAAGACTACGTCCTGGGCAGGGAAGACGGCGTCCCCAAGACGCCGGCCTGGGCCTCCGGGCTGTGCGGCGTTCCCTCCCGCATTATCAAGGCGCTGGCGAGGGAATGGGCGGCCAAACCCACCACCATCGTGCACGGGATCGGCGGCTCTTATATCCGGGGGCCTTACGCCACGGAGCCGGCCCGGATGGAAATTGTGCTGATGGCCATGCAGGGGATGGGCAAGCCGGGCGCGCATATCTTCAAGATGACGGAGTGGGCCTTCTTCGGGAGTCGGCAGCAGCTGTCCCTGCCCAAGGCGGAGAAAATCATCACCGCTATGCCCGCCTCCCACGATGCCGATTTCCTGGCGCTGGTGCCGAAGCAGATTATCCCCAAGGACATGGTGCACGATGCCATCCTCAATCCGCCCATCAGCTGGTACGGCGGGTATTTATTCTTCGTGCCGGTCGAGAAGCAGTTCGAGAAATGCACCTACCCGGTCGAGGGCTTTCCGGAAATCCATATGATTTGGTCGGACACGCCTTCCTGGATAACCTGCTGGAATGACGGCAACAGCTATGCCAAAGCCCTGAGGAGCCCCAAGATAGAGTTCATCTTATCCCAGCATATCTGGCTGGAGAACGACTGCCTTTTTGCCGACGTTATCCTGCCGGTCAGCACCAAGTTTGAGGAAGAGGACATCGCCACCGATGTTAATAACGGCCAGTTCAGCCTGATTATCAACGAAGAGAAATGTATCGAGCCGCTGGGTGAAGCCAGGAGCGACTACGATATCGTTTGCCTGATAGCCGAACGGCTGGGGCTGCTGGAGAAGTACACCGGCGGCAAGACCGTCCGGGACCACAAGAAGTTCGGGTTCGAGCACTCGGGCTGCGCTGACTACATCAGCTTTGAGGAGTTCGAGAAAAAGGGCTACTTCGTTCTCCCCACCGACCCCGACTGGAAGAAAGACCCGCCGGGCATGGGGGCTTTCTACGCCGACCCGGAAAAGAACCCCCTGAACACGCCTTCCGGCAAGCTGGAGCTTTTTTCCCAAAGGCTGGCGCAGCACTTCCCCGACGACGAGGAGAGGCCGCCCTATCCCAAGTGGATACCCCACGGTATCTCCCACCAGGAAAGTCTGGGGGGCGAGAGGGCCGGGAAGTACCCGCTGCTGCTGGTCTCCAACCACCCCCGTTGGGGGGTGCATTCCGAGCACCAGGACGTGACCTGGCTCCGGGAAATCGAGACGTGCAAGGTCAAAGGACCGGACGGGTACCTCTATCACCCCGTCTGGATACACCCGTCCGACGCCGCCCGGAGGGGCATTAAATACGGGGACGTGGTCAAAATCTACAACGAGCGGGGCGCGGTACTCGGTGGGGCCTACGTTACCGAGCGCATCATGCCGGGGGTGATATCCTGCGACCACGGCGCCAGCTACGACCCCATCGTCCCCGGGGAGCTGGACCGCGGGGGCGCCATCAACACCATCTCCCCCCGCAAAACGACCTCCCGGAACGCCACCGGCATCGCCACCAGCGGTTACCTCGTCGAGGTGGCGCGCGCCGACCTCGATGAACTAATCAAGCGGTATCCGGAAGCCTTCAACCGGCCCTACGACCCGGCCACCGGGCCACGCCAGGAACGTCTCCTGGAAAAAGGCCGCTAGCCTTATCTACTTACAGGGTATAAGGCCTCTTGGGCGGAATATGCATCACTGAGGGGTGGCAAACCACGTTTGGGAGAATGCCTCCTATGGTAATAGTTCGGTTGCCCCTTTCTTGTATTATCTTTGACAGCTCTTTTATAGGGCC
>JBDRFW010000234.1:0-3668 GCA_043818415.1 Chloroflexota bacterium
GGCTTCCACCTTGCCCACCAGGTCGGCCCCCACGTCGGCGCTCTTGGTGAAGATGCCGCCGCCGGCCCTCAGGAAGAGGGCTACCGACGACGCGCCGAAAGCGAAGCCGAGCCAGACGTGACTTTCACCCGGCCAGATAAAGGCGACGATGGCCAGTCCCAGCAGGCCCAGGCCGACGACGCAGAAGCCCATGACGGCACCGCTGGAGAAAGCTATTTTAAGGCCCCCGGCCAATCCCTTCATGGCGGCGTTGGCGGTGCGCGCGTTAGCGGCCGTGGCGATGTTCATGCCGAGCCAGCCGGACAGGGCCGAGGTAATGGTGCCGGCCAGGTAGCCCACGGCGACGAACGGCCGGGGGTCAATGAAGACCGCCAGCACGATGAACACCACCACCGTGAACGCCGTCAGGGTGAGGAACTCGCGGCGCAGGAAGGCCATGGCCCCCTGGCGGATGGCGCTTGATATCTCCTTCATCTTGTCGTTGCCTTCGCTTTCGCGAAGGATGACTCTGACCAGGTACCCCACGAAGGCCAGGCCCAGCACACCACCCAGCAGGATAAGAATTCTCATGACCCATTCATTCATCAGCGAACCTCCGGAATAGAGTCTCCTGTTTTATGAAAAAAGAAAAGGAGGCTATACCAACCTCCCTAATTTTTCAGTCATTCACCAATCGGAAAACAGCCCGTTCATCAGGTTTTACGCAGTTTAACACATTATCGTTATACGGTCAACCTCGGCCCCGGTGGATGATGGCCAGTATCTCTTTGCCGTACTTGCTGATTCTTCTCTCGCCGAATCCCTTGATGCTGCCCAGTTCCCGGATATCGGACGGGCGCGCCTTGATAATCTCTTTCAGCCACGAGTTGCGCGCGATGATAAACGGCGCCAGGTTTTCCTCATTGGCCTTTTTATTCCGCCACGCGGTCAGGGCTTCGTACAGTTCCTGCTCGTAGCCTTCGAGCTGGAGCTCCTCCGATTGTCCGGCAGATTCTTCCTCCGCCGACGATGCCCCCGGCGGGACCGATTCTGGCACGAGGCCGGCCAGCCTGTCCTCGAGGTCCTTCTGCCGGATAGCCAGGGTGAGGTCGCTGCGGGTCCTTTCCAGCACCCCCCGCACCATGTCCGTGGTGCGGCGCAGCCCGCCGGTAATGGCATCGGGGAAGTCCATGGTAACCAGGACGCCGTAGATATCGTCCATGGTGTTCAACAGCTCCTCGCCCCGGGAGAGGTCGCCCCGCCGCAGGCCGTCGAGCAGGTAGCGCCGCAGCTCCCCCGCCGCCTCCCCGAGTCCATTGAGATAGGCGGCCGTATCCACCCCCAGCTTATCGGGGGAAGGCAGCGGCTTTTTCGTGACCAGGGCCAGCGTGATGCTGGCTTCAGCGAGCTCTTTCTGGGCGTCCCTGATGACGCCGGTATTACCCAGTTCGCTGAAGTCCTTGACGGACTCCCTGGCGCTGGTCAGCAGGCTGCTGGCCGTCCCCAGCAGCTCTTCAGCGAGCTTGAACTCCTGACGGTGCACGGCCCTTATGGCATTTCCGCTGTAGCGGATGGCGTCCCGGCATAGCGGCAGCATCTTTTCCCTGGCCTCGTCCTTGGCCGCCAGGTCTTTACGTGCCTTCCCGGAAATAGCGTCCAGGTTACTCACCTTGCGCCTCCTCGATTACTTTGACCAGCTGGCGGGTGGCAGCTTCTATATCCGCCGTGCCCAGTACGGCGCTGATTACCGCCGCAGCCACGGCCCCCTCCCGGACCACCTCGCCAAGATTACCCTTATTAATACCACCAATGGCCACAATTGGCAAATCCACCTTCTGCCGGATATCCCTTATCCTCCCCGGCCCCACCACCCCGGCCTCTTTCTTGCTGGGGGTGGCATACATCGCCCCCACGCCGAGGTAGTCGGCGCCGTCACTGGCGGCAGCCTCTGCCTCCTCGACGGTGCGCACCGAGGCCCCGAGAATCTTATCGATAGGGAGCAGCCGCCGGGCGACCGCCACGGGCAGGTCGTCCTGCCCCACGTGCAACCCGTCAGCGTCAACGGCCAGGGCGATGTCTAGGTCGTCATTAACGATAAAAAGGACGTTGTGTTCCTCGCACAGCTTCTTGAGTTCCCCGGCGATAGACATGACTTTCCCCTTGAGCCCCTCTTTGTCCCGGAACTGGATAACTTTCGCCCCACCCCGGATGGCCTGGAGGGTCGCCCCGGTGTGACTTCTCCCCCCCAGCACCGCCGTATCGATGATGACGTAGAGCCCGGTGAGTCGCGCCATCCTGTCCTGCCGGAGCATCCGCGCCAGCAGCGTTTTTTCCAGCGTATAGAGAGCAAAGCGCGCCCGACGGTATCTTTCGGTCTCCAGGGGCGAGCCGGGGGCCTTGGCCAGCTCCTCGATGACTCTTAAAGATTCCTGGACACGCCGCGCGTTGGCCACGATGGTCGCCGGGACGCCGTGAGGCTTTTTCTGCCCGGGTGATTCCATGTCCGCCCCGACGTCACCCGCGGCGTCGCGGGCGGCGATTAATTTTTCCTGTAGTCCCGCATCGACGGCTACCAGGTCGTGGCGCAGGTCCTTGAACTGCTGCGTCAGGTCGGCGTCGTTGAGGGAGAGGCGCGCCATCTCCTCCAGGACGCGCAGCCCTTCGCCGATGCGGTTCAGGTTGGCATCGATGATGCGCAGCTGGTCGGAAGAAAATACTCCCATGCTTCAGGTCCCGGTGGTCTATTCTAGCATAGCTCTGGGGGCGGGTAAAGCGTGGCGGTCAGTCATCGCCGACGGCGTTGGGGATGATTTCGATGCGGAAAGCCCGCCCGTTTTTATCCAGGTCGATAGCCACGACGTCGATGCGACGACCAGCCGGAAGGTCGGTGTGCTCCATCTCGTACTGGGCCGCGGCGGTCCTGAGGCGGGACATCTTGGTAGCGGTAATGGATTCCTCCGGACTGCCGAAACTGCGGCCGCTCTTGGTGCGCACCTCGACGAAGACCAGGGTGTCCCCGTCGAGTGATATTATGTCAATCTCTCCCCCGCGGCAGCGGTAGTTGGTCTCCAGGATTTTATAGCCGTGCCGCTTGAGGTGTCCGGCGGCCAGCTTTTCCCCGAGGATGCCCACGTCGCGGCGTTTCATGGCACCTTAATCATGTCGCAGACCGGGTGGAAGGACCGGCGGTGAACGGGTGACGGCCCGTTCCTCCGCAGGCAGTCGAGGTGCTCCGGTGTGCCGTAGCCCTTGTGCCCGGCCAGGCCGTAGCCGGGGTATTCCCGGGCCATGGCCACCACCAGGCGGTCGCGGGTGACCTTGGCGATTATGGAAGCGCAGGCAATGGAAAAACAGAGGCTGTCCCCGAAAACGATGCCCCGCTGCGGCAGGGATACTTCCGGCAGTTTCAGGTAGTCGATGAGGAGGTATTGCGGCCCCGGGACGAGTTGCTCGATGGCCGCCACCATCGCCAGCCGGGTCGCGGTGGCGATGCCAAGGTTATCGATAACTTCATTCGACATTATCCCGATGCCCACGGCCACGGCGGCGTCCTTAATCTTTTGGAAGAGGTCTTCCCGCACCGGCGGGCGCAGCTGCTTGCTGTCCCTGACTTCGTTACGCCAGCTAACCCTGAGGTTGTGAGGTAAAATCACGGCCGCCGCCACCACCGGACCCATCAGGGCGCCCCG
>JBDRFW010000235.1:0-9995 GCA_043818415.1 Chloroflexota bacterium
GTGGCCGTCCGGCATGACGCTCTGCACCAGGTCGCTGGTGTTCTCAATCAGGCTGCGGTAGCGGTCTTCGCTGGCGCGCAGGGCTTCCTCGGACCTGCGGCGCTCCTTGAGCTCCCACTCGGCCTCGGACTGGTCCAGATGGCGGATGGCCGCCACGGCCACCACGAAGAAGAATATCATGGCCATGAAGGACAATGATTGCCCCAGATAGGGGGAGACCCTGGCGAAGGGTACCATGATGGCGATGACGATAATATAGCCGATGGTGGTGATGAACATGTAGCGCCGGGAAAACAGCAGGCTGGAGACCAGCAGCGGTATGGCCAGCCAGTGCAATTCGTTGGGAATATTGGCGTAGGAATCGCTGTTCAGGACCATGGACAGAATGGGGACGGCCGGCACGCTTACCGCCAGGGCCATGGCCAGCCCGTGAAACCCGGTACGGCTGAGAATGTAGCCGAAGGCGAGAATGCCGGAGGTGGTCAGCATGATGGTCCAGGAGCTGTTGCCCGTGTTCCTCAGCACCATCGCACTGATGAACGTGTTGGCGGCAAAAAGGAGCAGGAAAATTGCCAGCAGCCGGATACGCCGCCGCTGTTTCTCCTCGGCGACGGTCAGCGGGTCCAGTATCCAGCTCAGGACGGTCTGGACCCGGTGCAGGGCTCTGTCTCTCGCGCGGAGCGCGTGGAACGACGTTCTGGCCATGACAAGCTCCCGGACTCACCGGCGGGGCCCGCTGTCCCTGACGTTTTTCCGTCACTTGCTTAGTAACCGGTGGTTACCTGGGTAATCAGTCCGGTGGTGCTGCACGAGTATGTACCTTTGGTTGTCTGCATCCTCAGATAGTTGGGGTACAGGGCGTTGCCGGTAGGGAACGAGGACATATCGCTGGTGGCGGCGGTGGCCGTCACCGAGGTCAGGGCGCTCTTGGCCATCATCGTGTCCATGGCCGTCTGCACGGTCACCAGCTCCGCCTTGGCGGCCTCCGTCTGTCCCTCGTCGGCTAGGCCGGTGACGTTAGGCAGGATGACCGCCGCCAGCACCCCCAGGATGGCCACCACGATGAGCAGCTCCACCAGGGTGAAGCCTCTACTTTCGCGGTGGATTCTCCGGAACGGCCGGCACATCGCGGCACCTTTCGTTTTAATACGGCGATTTCCCTTTTTCATCATTGACCTCCCGGACGTTTATTCACGGGTGCGTCACACATCGGGACTCGCACCGGTCTTATAATTTCTCAGCGGCGGCTTCCCGGTTGCAGGCGCATGGGCATGCGGTGTTTCGTCAGGAACTCGGAAAAATCGTTCCTCTCCACGCGGTAGTGCCCGCCGGGGAGGCGGAACGCCGGCAGTTGCCCGGCGCCGATCCACCGCAGCACGGTGGTATTGCTCACCCCACAGCGCTTGGCAATAAACCCGACGGATATATACTCCGGGTGCCACGGCTCCGCTAGGCTCTGCAAGTTGACTTCCCCCCTTTGCCGGTACCGCCCGGCTATTAGCTTTACGGTGAAACCGCAACTCTCAATATTATCGGTGATAGCGGTGCTTGGTACGTTTGAAGTATATGAAAACGGGCTCACAACGGTGTCACAGGCTCAGGGTGAAAGCTAACAGAAATATCACAAGGAACGTTCCCCGGTGCCCACTTTATGGTGTGTTGACAACGAAGTTTTACCTGTGCTACAATCCCGTAACATTCGGGATTAATCGCCATACGATATTGTTTCACCCGGCGGAACTTTACCCCCGGTCTGGCAATATTAATCAAACAGGAAGGAGGTTGGAAGAGTGGTCTCATCGTGATTCGGGCGTGATTTCACAGCCCCGTTGTCGTTATTATGACGATAAAAATTCTGGAAGGAGGTAATTATTATGAAGAAGGCATTTCTCGCCGTAATGATGGTCCTTTTAGCTGCCACCCTTATTCTTGCCAGCTGCGGGCAGCCGGCACCTGCCCCGGCTCCCGCACCTGCCCCGGCGCCCGCCCCGGCCCCGGCCCCGGCGCCGGCCCCCAAACCGGCTCCCGCTCCGGCCAAACCGATAATCCTGAGGTACGCCTCCCTGGACTCGGAGCAAAGCTGGACCGCCCAGCACAGCATCAAGCCCTGGCTGGCGGACATGGAAAATGCCACCAACGGCCGGGTCAAATTCGAGCCGTACTGGAGCAACGCGCTGAGCGGCGGCATGCAGAACTGGGAATCGGTTAAGGCCGGCATCGCCGATGTTGCCGACTGCGTGATGGCTTTCTGGCCGGGCCTCGCCCCCCTTTCCGATGTCATATCGCTCCCGTTCATGGGCGTGGAGACCGCCGAGCAGGGCGGTATCGTCATGTGGAATCTTTATGAGCAATTCCCGTCTATGCAGGCGGAGTACAAGAACGTCCACATGTTGTTCTTCGGCGTGGCCAATCCCAACGTCTTAATCACGTCCGGCAAGCAGGTCAAGACCCTTGAGGATATGAAGGGGCTGAAGGTCAGGGTAACCGGCGGACCGCCGACCGACTACCTGAAAGCCATCGGGGCTTCTCCCGTGCTGGTAGCCATGACCGATGTCTACATGAACCTCCAGAAGGGCGTCATCGATGGCGTAGTATCGTCATGGACCGGCGTGGAGAGCATGAAATTCCACGAGGTAACCAAGTACGTCACCAACGTCCCCATCTACAGCACGTTCGCGGCCCGGGTGATGAACAAGGACAAGTGGAACAGCCTGCCGCCGGATATTCAGGACGCCATCAGCAGCGTTAACGGCCTGGAGAGGTCCAGGGTCTTCTCCATGACCCAGTTCGACGAGCAGGTCAGGGCCGTCAAGGCCAAGGGCTACCCCATGGTCGAATATACCCCGCCGCCGGCCGAGATGGAGCGGTGGGCGGCCGCGGCCGCGCCTATCTGGGATAAATGGTTGAGCGATATGGCCGCCGCCGGACACCCGGAAGCCAGGGACATGATAAATAAGACACTGGAGCTTCTCAAGACATATAAACCGTAATCCGGTGGAATTGCCTGAAACATGTGGCTGGATAAAATAGCAGACGCCATCTATAAAATAGCGGTCCCGTTCAGCAAGGTGCTCCTTGTCCTCGGGGGATTCTGCCTGGCGGTGATGATGTTCCTCACCACCAGCGACGTCACCCTGAGGTACTTCTTTAACCGGCCCATCAGCGGCGCCTTTGACATTACCGAATATATGATGGCGGTGGTGTTCGCCTTCGGGCTGCCGTACTGCATCATCAACAAGGGCCACGTCAGGGTGGACATGCTGACAAGAAGGTTCTCGGAAAAGGCCCAGGCCGTAATCAACACGCTGACCACTCCTCTCGGCCTGGGCCTTTTTACCCTGATAGCCTGGCAGAGCATCGAGTTCATGAAAATCCAGTTCGACAGCCACATCGTTTCCTCGGTGCTTAAAATTCCCCAGTACCCCTTCGTCGGGCTGCTTTTTATCGGATATGCCGGCTTTGCGGTGGTACTGCTGGCCGACCTGCTGAGACTGATTTCCGCGGTGACCAGGAAATGAGTCCCACCACCGTCGGAGCCCTCGGCTTCGTCATCCTGCTGGTACTGCTTTTCATGGGCATGCCGGTCGGCTTCGTGATGAGCCTGGTGGGCTTCGCCGGATTTGCCTACCTTTCCGGGTTCGATTCCGCCCTCGGGCTCCTCAGAAACGTCCCTTACAGCACCGTCGCCAGCTACGGACTTACCGTCGTCCCCCTTTTCGTCCTGATGGGTTCGTTCTGCTTCTACGCCGGGTTGAGCAAGGACCTCTACGATACGGCCCACAAGTGGCTGGGACACCTGCCGGGCGGGTTGTCCATGGCCACCGTCGGCGCCTGTGCCGGCTTCGCCGCGGTCAGCGGCTCCAGCATCGCCACGGCCATCACCATGGGCACGGTGGCCCTGCCGGAGATGAAGAGATACAATTACGACCCCGCCCTGGCCACGGGGAGCATCGCCGCCGGCGGGACCATCGGTATCCTCATTCCTCCCAGCATCGCCCTCGTCGTTTACGGCATCATCACCGAGGTGTCCATCGGCAAGCTCTTCCTGGCCGGTTTTATCCCCGGCGTCCTGGAAGCCGTGTTCTACATCATTACCATCTATATCATCTGCCGGTTCAACCCCCGCCTGGGCCCGCCCGCCGCCAGGACGAGCTTCGTGCAGAAGATAGTCTCGCTGAAAAATACCTGGAGCGTGCTCATCCTTTTTCTCCTCGTTATCGGGGGCATCTACATCGGAGTCTTCAGCCCCACCGAGGCGGCCGGGGTGGGGGCCTTCGGGGCTTTTGCCATCGCCATGATAAGGCGGAAGCTCGGCTGGCAGCAGTTCAAGAAAAGCTTCGTGGAAACGGTGAGCACCACCGCCATGATGTTTACCATCCTCATCGGCGCCATGATATTGAGTTACTTCATGGCGATAAGCCGGCTCCCCAGCGAGCTGGCCGCCTTCGTCGGCGGTCTCCAGCTGAACAACTACCTGGTTATCACCGGCATCCTGGTCCTCTACGTGATACTCGGCTGCGTGTTCGACCCCATCGCCATGATACTGCTCACCATCCCGATATTCTTCCCGCTGGTGGTATCGATGGGTTTCAGCCCGGTATGGTTCGGCATTATTATCGTCCGGGTCATCGAGATAGGCCTGATAACCCCGCCGATAGGATTGAACGTCTATGTCATCGCGGGGGTCGCCCGGGACGTGCCCATGCTGGTGGCCTTCCCCTCCATCGCCCTGTTCCTGCCCTCGATGATGAAGGGTTAAGGCAATCAACCAGACGCAGGCGTGACCTGAAAGTTCCCCCGTTACCGGCTCCCCCCGGGTCCCGTGTTTCCGGAGTATGGGGGGGAGCCGGTGCAGGGTCAGGAGGCGCTTCAAGATTTCTTTCTTACCAGGCGCGTCCGCCAGTAAACTATCCCGATGATGACGGCGCCGGCGGCCACCACGCCCAGGAAGATGAACAGGTCATTCATCCTGGATGTCGGTGCTGTTTCCGTCGGCGGGACGGCGGCTACCTCAGGTACTTCCGGAGTCGCTGGTAAAGTCTCGGGCGGTGCCGCCGGTGTTTCTTCAGGCGCGGGTGCCGCCTCGGGTGCGGCGGGGGCCGCTTCTTCCGGCGCGGTCGGTTCTTCGGCAACTACGGCCTCTTCGGTCGGCTCCTCGGGGATTTCAATTACGGTGAGCGTGGCCCTCAGGCCGTTGACGTCGACCGTATAGCTCCCGGCGTCGGGCGCCGCCAGGGTGAAGGTTAGCGTCCGGCTGGCGCCGCCGGCAAGGTCGATTTGCTCGACGGCAATGACCTCGTCACCTAGCTTGATGGTTACCTTGTGGCTGCCGGCGATATCGCCGGTGTTGGAAACGGTGGCCCTGACGGTGACGGTCTCGCCGGGGTTGACGGTGGTGGGGGATACATCGAGCGAAGCCATCTCGAAGCCGGCCGCGGTGGTGTGGGCCAGGATGGTGAAAACGGTGAAGTGGCTGACCGGGGCGGTGATGGTATTGGCGGCGGTGTCCACGGTGCCGTTATCTAGCTCGACCCAGCCGCCGTCCTGCCAGGTGGCGATGACCAGGCTCTCCTCGGCGACGCCGGAAGGTATCCAGGAGTCGGCGTAGTTGAACACCAGGTTAACCGGCGGGTCGAAGGTGGCGCCGCCGGGGCCGACATCGTAGACCAGGCCGAGGATGCGGCTGCCGGCGGGAGCGGCCGCGGGCGCCGCCTGCTCTCTGATGGTGATGGTGTAGAACGGCTGCCCCACCTTGTTCCTGGCGACGGTATCCTTGGGGATGGCCAGCTCGACCCTGTGGTCGTCGGATTCCGCCGTGGAATCGATGACGAACCTGCCGCTGCCGGTGATGAACTCGTGCAGGCTGGTGACGCCGGAAGCGCCGCCGCCTCCGCCGCCGCCAGCGGGATACTGGGTGACGACTTCAGAGGGAGGCGGGGTCGGCGTGGCCAGCAGCGTCCAGGAGCTGAAGTGGTCCGGCGAGGCGTAGGCAATCTTGTTGGTGGTGTCCACCGTGGTGGTGACCTCCGTCCAGGCGCCGGTGCTCGGGTTGAGGTAGGCTACCTTCAGGTTCTCTTCCGACATGCCGGCCGCCGCCAGGACTGCGGGGTCGTAGGGGAAGCCGAGGTCCCACTCGACGCCGTCAACCGGGGCGCTGGACTCGATGTTGGTGACGCGGCCCAGGATATCGGAGGCGCCTTCGGGCAGGTTGGCCAGGGTTTCCGGCGTGACGTCTACCTTGGACGGGGTGATGACGCTGGCCTCGGCGCCGTCGTTGATGATGCCGTTGATGGTTATCTTATCGCCCCAGGGCGGATCCATGCCCATCGGTGTGCTGGCGGTGATGGTGGTCGGGTCGAGGCGCGGGGATGCGTAGGGGGTAATCGTGGTGCCGGAAGGCGTGACGACCACCATGACGTCGGTGCTGTGGCTCAGGGCGCCGCTGGTGCCGGTAATCTTGATGGCCCAGCTGCCGGGCAGGGTGCCAGCGGCCACGGTGAAGACGACGGGCTTCTTCCCGAGTCCCGTGGTGGCGGACGGCGTCACGTTGCCGGTAGTGGCGGTGATTCCGGCTGGCCACGGGGCCAGCGGGTCCAGCATGCCGGCGGTGAGGGTCAAGGTTCCGGTGAAGCCGTTAACGGCGGACACGGTGACCGTGGTATTGCCGGAGGCGTTCGGGCTGACGGGCACCGTATTCGGCGCCAGGCTGATGCCGAAATCGGCCGTGCCGGCGGGCGGTACCACGTTGAGGGTCAACTTGCGGGTCTGGGTGATGGCGCCGCTGGTGCCCGTTAGCGTTATGGGGTACCTGCCGGCGGTGGCCCCCGCCGGTACGCTGATGGTCAGTGTGGCGGTGGTGGGGGTACCGATGCTGGGGGTTATCGTGGCCGAAGGCAAGAAGCTGGCGGTGGCGCCGCTCACGGCGCTCAGCCCGCTGACGCTGAGGGCGACCGCCGACTGGAAGCTGCCCACCGGCTCAATCCTGGTGGTGATGGTGTTGGCGCCGCCCCGGGGGATATCGACCTTGGCCGGGGAGGCGTAGAGGACGAAGCTGTTCCCCGCCGAAGGCTTCAGGCTGAAGGGGCGGTCGATGCTGATGCCGCTGGTGCCCCCGGTCACGCTGATGGGGTAGATGCCGGCGGTTGTGGAAGGCGCGGTAATCGTCGCCGTAAAGGTGCCGTCCTGGGTAGCCGTAACGGCGGCCGGAACGGTGGTGATGGCGCTGCCGGCGAACTTGACCGTCAGGGTCTCGCCGGGCGTGAAGCCGGAGCCGGAGAGCCTGATATCCGTGTCGGCCGGGCCGCTCATCGGGGAGACAGCCAGGCTGGCGCCGGGGGAAGTGACCATCAGGCCGAGCGGGATGGAACGGAAGACCGTGGCGGAACCCACCTCCAGCCCGATGTCGTAGGGGCCTATCGGGGTGGCGGCGTCGACGTCTATCAGCATGGTGATAATGAGGTCTTCACCCGGTACGGGCGTCAGCTCTACCGGAGTAACGATTTCCCGGATGCCGCCGGGCGCCCCGGTGAACTGGCCGACGGTGGTGCCGGCGGCGTTCTTGAAGGTGGCGGTAACGCCGGGGGCCAGGTGGCCCACGCTGAAGGTCACGTTGTCTTTGAAGCCGTTCTTGGAGCTCAGGCTTATGGTGGTGTTACCGCTCTGGCCCTGGCCCACCTGGAGGAACTGCGGCGAAACGTTGAGGAAGAAGTCGGCGCTGGTGGCCGGGACGATGCTGAAGTGGTTCTTGGAGGCCATGGTCCCGTCGGAGGCCTTGATGATATAGGTACCCGACGGCACCTGGCCGGCTTCGGGTACCGTTATCTCGGTCGCCCAGGTGCCGTCGTTCTGTACCTGGATGGCACCGGGGGTGATATCGATGGGAACGGGAGCACCGGGCGGGGCGGCCGTCAGGGTGATGGTGCGGCCGCCGGTGAAACCGGCGCCGGAGATACCGATGTGCTCGCCGGGCCTGGCCTGCGCCGGGTTGATGGTGACGGTGGCATGGCCCTCGCCGCCGCCGATATCGGGCATGACGCCGAAGCCGAGCGGGATGACGACCGTCTGGCTGCCGATGCCGCCGCGGATATTAAGCGGGTAGGGTCCGGTGGGAGTATTGGCGCCGACGGTAAGCGTCAGCGTGGCGCTGCCGGAGCCGCCCGGTGATACGGTGACGATGTTGGACGGCGTGAACTCGGCGGTGATACCCGGCGCCAGGCCGTCCACGGACAGGGTGACGTTGGCCGCGGTGGTGCCGACCGACCTCACGTTGACCATGGTGACGCCCTGGCCGCCTTGTAATACCGGCGGCAGGTAGGGCGGGGAGGTATTCAGGATAAATTTAGCCTCGGCGCCCCGGACGGCGAACGGCCGGGAGTCGTAGATGTAGCCGCCGCTGCCGTCGGCCACGGCCACGCGGACGTCATAGGTGCCGGGGGTGAGCCCGGTGGGCATCTGGAAGACGCCGTTGAAGTTGCCGTTGGTGTCCGTGCTGAGGTTGTCCGGGATGGCCACGGATAGCGCGCCGAAGGTGAGGCTGGTAACGCTCTTACTGGCCGGGAAGCCGGTGCCGGAGAAGGTTACCTTGTATGTCTTATCGTAATAGCCGGCGGACGCGAAGTCCGGTTCCAGCGTGAACTCGGGCATCTGGAAGGCGGCCGGGGGTATCACACCGAAGCCGAAGGGCGTCATCCTGACCTCGGCGCCACTGACGCCGCGGACGGTCAGCGGGTAGTGTCCGGGCGGCGTCGAGGCCCGGGTGGTGACGGTCAGCTGGGTGCTCACGGAGCCGCCCGGCGGTACCGTCAGGCTGAGGCTACTGAAGTTGGCGGTGATTCCCGGCGGCAGGCCGTCCACGTTGAGGTTGACGGTGACGGACGGGCCGTTGGATTCGACGAAGACGGTGGTGTTGCCGGACTGGCCCTGCTCGACACCGGGGATGAAGCCGGGTACGACGTCAAGGCGGAAGGACACGCCGGAGTCCTCGATGAAGAACGGCTTGGCGATGAAGACCGGCGGCATGCCCGTCTTGGTGGCTTCCACCTCAACCATGTATTGTCCCATACCGAAATCGCCGGGGACATTGAAGACCAGGGTGACATCGCCGCCGTCATTGGCCAGGGTATTGGCCGGTACCGGCAGCTCACGTCCGGCGAAGCGGAGGTTAGTTATCTCGGCCCCGGCCGGGAAGCCGGTGGCTTTCAGGGAGACTTTGGTCTTGACCGGCCCGGCGTTCGGGTTGATGGTTATATCGGGGAACCAGACGCCCTGCTGGGCCATCCAGCTGGTGTCCATGAACTCCATGGGCGGCTGGACGTCGAACTCAAGGTGGGCGTAGAAGGTCTTCGGGCTGCCACCGATGGTGGCGGTGCCCTTAATCTCGGCGCCGTAATGGCCCTGCTGGATGCTGGTGGGCGTCAGCGTGAGGGTGGCCGTGCCGGAGCCTCCCGGCGGTACGTTGACCAGGCTGGTGGAGAAAGCGGTGCTGATGCCCGGCGGAATCCTATCCACGCTCAAGGTGACGTTAGCGGCGGCCCCGAGCGAGTTGATACGGATGGTGGTGGTGCTGCCGGTGGGTGGTATCGGCGGGAGCCAGTTGGGCTCGGCCTTGATGGTAAAGGCAACGTCCGAGGCGGTGACCTGGAAGGGCTTCTTAATGAAGACCGGGGGTTCGCCGGATTTCTGGGCCTGTACCTCGACGTCGTACCAGCCGGAGGTGATGTTGGCGCCGCCCCAGATGGTCTTGGGGACGTTTAAAACGAGGTTGAAGTCGCCGTTAGCATCGGCGGCGGTGCCGGCGGGCACCGGCAGGTCCGTGTTGGCGAAGCGGAGCCGCGTCACGTTGGCGCCATCGGGGAAGTCAGTGGCGTTGATGGCGACCTTGCTGCCGGCCTGCCCTATGTTGGGGTTCAGGGTAATTTCCGGGAAGTAGAAGAGGTACATATCGGTCGCCTGCATGCCCATGTTGTTTATTATGGCGTTCCGGTCCCAGTCCATGA